>SKKY01000053.1 GCA_007123515.1 Clostridia bacterium | reverse complement strand
TCTTTAGGCAATCCTTCTTCAACCAGCATACCTTCGTCCATAAAGACGACTCGATCTCCGACTTCTCTGGCAAAACCCATTTCGTGGGTGACGACCATCATGGTCATTCCTTCGAGGGCCAGATCTTTCATAACGGCAAGTACTTCTCCGACCATTTCCGGGTCGAGGGCTGATGTAGGCTCATCAAACAGCATGATCTTTGGTTCCATAGCAAGGGCTCTGGCAATGGCTACCCTTTGCTGCTGTCCGCCTGAAAGGGAATCTGGGTATACTTGCTCTTTATCTGAAAGCCCTACTTTTTTTAACAGGGCTTTGGCTTTTTCCATGGCCTCTTCTTTCTTCATTTTTTTTACCTGCATAGGAGCAAGCGCCACATTCTCCAGCGAAGTTTTATGAGGAAACAGATTGAACCGCTGAAACACCATTCCCACATCTTCCCGAACCTTATTAATGTTTGTTTTTGGGTCGGTGATTTCCACACCATCAATGATAATTTGCCCGGATGTCGGAACTTCCAGATAATTGATACAACGTAACAATGTGCTTTTACCGGAACCCGAAGGTCCGATCACACAAACCACTTCTTGTGGACTCACGTGCATATTGATGCCTTTTAATACTTTCAGATCTCCAAAACTCTTATGAAGATTAATCACGTCGATCACTTACACTCAACCTCCTTTCGGCATAATTGACCATCCTTGAAATACTTAAAGTCATGATCAAATAAATAAAGGCAATCGCCAGGTAAATCGGAAAAGAGGCAAAGGTAGTCGCAATGTAGAGCTGTCCCTGACGGGTTAGCTCGTGAACTCCGATAATCATTAAAAGAGAACTGTCTTTTAAAAGAATAATAAACTCATTACCCATTGGCGGAATCACTCTTTTTACAGCCTGAGGCAGAATAATATGCACCATCGCCTGATTTCTGGTCATCCCCAGCGAACGGGCAGCTTCCATCTGTCCTCTTTCGATCGACTGAATACCGGCTCTGAATATTTCGGCAACGTAAGCACCACTGTTAATACTACAGGCAAGAACCCCAGCAAAAAGCGGGTCCATTCTAAATGCTTCTCCCGTTATTTCACGTACGACACCCGGAAGGCCAAAATAGATAAGCAGGATTTGAACTAATAGCGGAGTTCCTCTGACAAAATCAACATACATCGTACTCAGAATTCTAAAGAGACGATTGGTTGATATTTTCATCAGACTCAACACCAAACCGATCAGGGTCCCGAAAAAAACAGACATCGCTGTTATCTGAATGGTTAAAGCGGCACCTTTTAGTAACAGGGGCATCGCCGCATTTATGTGCATATAATATTTGGCAAATGTTTCCAAATGACTTCCTCCTTCTGCAAAAAAATAAAAGCGCAGTGCTTATGAAAAGCACTACGCTACAAAGCATCTTAGAAATATTCTGCGATTAACTCCTCGTAGAAACCACTTTCAATAAGCTCTGCTAAGCCTGCATTAATCTTAGCGGCTAATTCGGAGTCTTCTTGACGAACCGCAAAACCGTAAGACTCACTAGTCAGTGTTTCACCAACAATTTTAATCATACCCGGCTGTTGGTTAATGTAGGCAATTGTTACAGGAAGATCATTAATCACGGCATCAACACCACCATTAACCATTTCCATCATAACGACATCGATCGTATTAAACGTTCTGACTCCGTCAATCTTTCCTTCGTCCAATAACTCATCAGCCAAAATCGCTCCGGTTGTACCGATCTGAACCCCAACGATTTTTCCTTCTAAATCATCAACCGATTCGATCTCTGTATTTTCTTCAAGTACCGCTAAAGCTAAACCAGCATTAATATATGGATCAGAAAATTGCACTTCTAGTGCTCTGGCTTCAGTAATCGTCATCCCCGAAGCGATGATGTCAATCTGACCAGACTGTAACGCAGGAATCAATCCGTCAAAGCCTAAGCTTTGGATCTCAACATCAAATCCCTGATTTTCAGCAATTGCGTTAATTAAATCAATATCAAATCCAATAATTTCGCCAGTTCCTTCATCTGTCATCTGGAAAGGCGGGAACGTTGGCTCTGTTCCTACTAAATAGGATTCTCTTTCATCTGATGGAGCCGGTTCCGGTGTTCCGCCGCCACAACCTGCTGACAATACCAATGCAGCAACCATCATGACAACAAGTGCCGATTTAAAAATTTTGTTCATTACATTACCCCCTAATGTTTAAATAAATATTCAAATACCATCATAATTATACTTGTGTATCACACTCTTATCAAGAAAAACTTAATAAAAGTATCACGAAACTCTCTACCCTTCCCGGCAATTATACACAACTTCCTGTCAGAACATGCTTTCTGTTACTCAAACCTTTGTATAACAACAGGTTCACATTCTTTTCTATTTGTCAAGCATTTGTGGATAACGTGGATAAACCTGAGGATAACTAGCCCTTAATGGCTTTTGCCTGTGGATAAAGCGTTCAGGACTTATCGCCCTTGATTTTTTTTCTTTTTCTTCTTTTAACCGAATACAGATCTTTCCTGCGGTTCTTTAACTGGGTTACCGTTCCGCTGATTCTGGCCCGCCTTAGCAGCTCAATATCAACATCTCCGATAATTACAGTTTCAATATTGGGATTGCACTGTCCGACAATCCCGTCTCTGGCAAAGGTAAAATCAGAGGGACTAAAGATTCCGGATTCAGCATATTGTACATCCATATTTTCAACATGCGTCAAATTTCCAACCGTTCCGCAAATCACAGTGTATACCTGGTTTTCAATCGCTCTTGCCTGTGCACAATAACGAACGCGCAGATATCCCTGACGGTCATCCGTACAAAATGGCGAGAAAATAATACGAGCCCCTTCATCAGCAGCTATCCGACCTAATTCAGGAAACTGAATATCATAACAAATCTGAATGGCGATTTTTCCACAGTCAGTATCAAAGACATTAATCTTATCGCCAGGCTGAATCCCCCACCATAACTTTTCGTTAGGTGTGATATGAATTTTGTACTGCTTCTCAATCGTTCCGTCCCTTCTAAAAAGATAGGACACATTGTAGATGCTGTCGTTTTCCTCAACAAAATGAGATCCGCCTATGATATTCACATTGTACTTAACAGCCAAATCAACAAACAATTCAATGTACTCATCCGTAAACTGCGTCAGCTTTTTTACCTGGTGACTCGGAATCCATTCTCCCAAATAAGATAGCAACTGCAAAGTCAGGTTCTCAGGAAAAACTACAAAATCTGACTTATAGGATGAGCTGACATTAACAAAATATTCGCACTGCTGAGCAAAATCATAAAAAGAAGAAATCCTTTTTAACATGTATTGCACAACACAGATTCTAACCGGAAATGATTTATTGTAATTTTGCTTTTTCGGAGCAGAGTAATCAATGTTATTCCATTCCATTAATGTTGCAAATTTAAGCGAAGCATAATCATCCTCAAGATAATTCGTATTAATCCGCTTGATGACAAAACCATTTTTTAACTGAAAGCTTAATACCGGATCATATATTTTATGCTCAGAGACCTGTTTTACATATTCCCTCGGCGTAAACTGCTTGGCATATTTATGATAATTAGGAATTCTGCCTCCAATCACAATGCTTTCAAGATTCAGACTCCGGACTAATTCTTTTCTGGCTTCATATAGACGTTGCCCGATTTTTAAGTCCCGAAACTCTGGATGTACCATGATTTCTATACCGTAAAGATTTTTACCTAAGGGATCATGATTGGTGATATAGTAATTGGCCGTAATTTCATCAAACGTATGCTGATCTTCATATTCATCGAAGTCAATCAACAAACTTGAACTAGAACCTACTATTTCTCCCTCATACTCCACACAAAGCTGACCCTCAGGAAAAATTTTAATATGACTTTCCAAATGCTTTTTTTCCCAGGGATCCATGTTCGGAAAAGAAATCTTAGCTAGTTCAATAATCTTATCAATGTCTTTTTTTTCAATTTTACGAACTTCAATTTTAGTCTCAAATTTTGAAAAGTTATTCTCTTCCATGAGCGCCTCCTTGTTAATAGTTTGTTAATAAACACATAACCTTTATAAAACCTTAGCGTTTATCACAATCTTTTTTTGTCAAGTTTTTGTGGATAACGTGGATAAATCTGAGGATAAGTCCTGTATCAAGCATTCTTGCTGTGGATAACTTTTTTTCCTAAAAATTTTTTGTATTTTTTATTTTCAGGACTTTTGTTTCAAGAATGTATATACTACTTTTTCCGCTTCGGCTTTTCAACAGCTTACTGTTAATACATACCCTATTTTATCACAAGTTATAGAAAAATGCAGATATCACAACGGTTTGAACTTTTTGCTGAAATCTTATGAAAATCTGTGGATAACGTGGATAAACCTGAGGATAAGTCCTATGTCAGGCATTCTTGCTGTGGATAATATAGAACCTTTTGCACATTCATTTTCGGACAGCAAAAAAGGACTCTCTTCATGACGACCCTATTACAGGGCACACAGAAAGTCCTGGTTCTCGCTGTTATTCTTATTCTATTTTTTGTGGAGTATCTTTTTTAAATTTTCTTCATTTTCCGCCTCAGCTTGCTCAGCTCTTTTAACAATATGGCCAAGATCAACCAATGTCTTGTACAATTCATCAACCGAAGGATTGGACAATTCCTTCTTTAGTTCAGAAATTGAAAAAGACTCAAGATTTAAAGCGCGCACCATATCATCCTGCAACTTCTTCAGTCCACCCTCTTCTTCAGCAATCTTTTCAAGGATCTCTGTTTTTTGCTGATGAAGCTCCGCTAACTTATAGATCTCTTTCGCCGAAACAAGCGAATGTTGTTTTTCAGACAGATGCAGCAATTCCTCATAGGCGGATGCCTGCTGTCTATAGCCCGCCGTAATTTTCTTAATAATCGGTTCTACAATCTTTTCTTTTGAAAGCACTTCCATACGCCCCTCTCAGCTTATTGGGCCTTTTTTTCCTGTAGCCGGCTCTCTCTGACAATCTCGCCAACCTGCTTCCAGGTTTCACGAAACTCTCTCAAATACTTGTCAGCCTCATCTAAATAGCTTATTTCTTTAGTCAGATTTGCCTGGGTAAAATTATATAAGATATATTCATACATCTTCTCAAGCTCTTCAGCAATCGGAATACTGGTATTTAACGTATTGATCAGATAATTCATAATGTCTTCACAACGATAAATGGCTTTCCCGGCTTCCTCGAAATTTTTCTCCCCAATGCTTTTATGAGCCTTTCCACAAAACCTGATCGCTCCGTCAAAAAGCATAATAATCAGTTTATCCGGAGATGCTGATTTTACGGATTGTTCCTGGTACTGTTTATAAGGATTTCCTGCTAATGCCATACTGTAGCCTCCTAATTTTTCTTGTTTACATAATAAGATTGCTCATCATTTACATGATAGGCCCGATTGACCTTCAGAGCCTGCTTGTTCGTCCCGATATCTTTTTTAATAAGTTCCATTTGCTTTTGTGCAGCCATTTGCAGCTCTTTATTTTTATTTACAATATCCGTCTTAATACTTAAGAGACGGTCTGACTCCTCTTTGGTAAGCTCATACTCGGAAAACGATGGGTCTATCGCATCACTTGCGATAATGATTTTTTCTCTTTTTTCAATAAGTTCCGCTACCTTTTCCTCTTCAGATAACCCAACCTTTTTCAAGGCCTCCTCTGTCAGATGCAAAAAACGGATCAACAGATTTTCTTTAGCTTTCAGTAAGGACTCTTTACTATTTATTTTGTCCTGTGTCATCAGCCATTCGGTCCCATCTGCTGATGAATCCAGCCGATTTGGTCATCCATCTGCGAAAGCGCCTTCTCCATTGCCGAGTATCTTTTCCAATAGGCCTCTTCTCTGTTAGAAAGCAGTCTTTCCATATTGTTAATCCGGTTATCATAATCAAGAACACCACGGTCGAGAACACTAATGCTCGATTGTCTTGTCACAAAATCAAGCAACATTCCAGGCTGCACTCTTCTGAATAATGTTGCATCATCGCCCGGTCCAGCTTGTGAGATGATATTCTTCATGCCGACAGCCATATTATCAAACAGCCTGTTAAATAAGCCGCTTTCGCTTCTTTTTTGAGCGATCTGCCCGGCATCGAGACGATCTTCAGAACCACGAAGCTCTGCGCTTGGCTCTTTAAATAACAGCTCCATCACGCCGTCAATATCCTGCTGTAAGGCCGTTTTTAATTTTTCTTCATTAATCTGTAGACGACCGCCGGCTGAACCGGAAGAATAACCTTCTGTAGTAATTCCAATATTTGTCAGATGATTAAAGGATACTGTCACTCCGGTCACTTCTTGATAAAATCCGGATCTTGCTGATGAAGTGATTCGACCAATCAGACTGTCATTGCCTAATAGCCCGGTTTTGGCTCGTTCTTCCCATAGCTCAATTTCCCGGTCACTCATCGACTCTTTCTGAGCATCAGTAAGAGGCATATATTCTCTGTCTCTTTTTTGTGAAACCACACCACCGAGCTCATCAAGTAAATTATTATAGTTGTTAATAAACTCAGAGATCTTATCATAAGCGCCTTCTACATCGGAATTTACATTTACCTGAAAGGCTGTCTCTGTTGTTTCTTTCAGAGAAAAACGAATGTTA
>SKKY01000040.1 GCA_007123515.1 Clostridia bacterium | reverse complement strand
TCTGGTTGCGTGTACCGGAAGCGATTAAAGTGACCGTAAAAAATAAGCCAACAGATCCGTGGGTCTCAGGCAAAGATGTCATATTGTATTTGATCGGAATGATCGGAGTGGACGGAGCCCGTTACCAATCACTTGAATTTACCGGAGATGGCCTGCAATATATTACGATGGATGGACGTCAGACCATTGCTAACATGGCCATTGAAGCCGGAGCTAAAAACGGAATTTTCCCGGTGGATCAACTGACCCTTGATTATATTAAAGACAGGTATAAAGGAGACATTAAGATTTATGAAAGTGACCCGGATGCAGTATATGTCAGAGAAATTGAAATCGATCTGGCTACCTTAACCCCACAGATTGCGTTTCCTCACTTACCATCGAACACGAAATCAATTTATGATATTAAAGAAGATATCCGGATTGATCAGTCTGTGATTGGATCCTGTACCAATGGACGCATAGAAGATCTCGAAATAGCAGCAGCGATCCTAAAAGGCAAAACGATAGCTCCTCATGTCAGACTGATTGTCATTCCCGGGACTCCGGAAATATATAAAGAATCGATTAAAAAGGGAATTGTTGACATTGTCATCGATGCCGGTGGTGTATTTAGCACACCTACCTGTGGTCCTTGCCTTGGAGGGTACATGGGAATTTTAGCTAAAGGAGAGCGTTCCATTGCTACGACCAACAGAAATTTTGTCGGCAGAATGGGGCATGTGGAAAGTGAAGTGTATCTTTCTAATCCGGCTCTTGCTGCAGCATCGGCAATTACCGGAAAAATCAGCTCACCTGAGGAGGTAAAATAAATGGCAGATTATCAGGGGAAAGCCTGGAAAGTCGGCGATGATATCGATACCGATTTAATTATACCGGCTAAATATTTAAATGATTCGAGCGATGAGAATCTAAGGGATCATTGTTTAGAGTCTGTGATTGAAAATTTCAGTCAGGTCATCGATCAGGGAGATATGCTTGTTGGCGGGAAGAACTTTGGTTGTGGAAGCTCAAGAGAGCATGCTCCGATTGCTATTAAGGCTTCCGGAATCAGTGTCGTCATTGCGAAAAGCTTTGCAAGAATTTTTTACAGAAATGCAATTAATATCGGCCTTCCTATTGTTACTGCACCAGATGCGGTTGATGAAATTGAGCAGGGGGATGAGTTAAGCATCGATCTTGAAAAAGGGGAACTAACCAATCTGACAAAAGGGAAAACCTATCAGACAGAAGTGTTTCCTGATTTTATTAAAGAAATCATTGCCAGCGGAAATTTGTTAAATTACGTAAAAGGGCGGGTGAAATAAGTGTATAAGGTTGCTGTATTACCCGGAGACGGAATCGGAACAGAGATCGTGGATTCGGCACTGGCTGTTCTTGACGCTGTGGCAGAATCCCATAAATTTTTAATTTCTTATGAGAAGGCCTTATTTGGCGGAGCTGCCTATGATGAATACGGAAACCCTTTTCCGGAAGAAACACTGGAGATTGTCAATCGTTCTGATGCGATTTTACTCGGTGCTGTCGGAGGCCCTAAATGGGATGAGGTAGAAAGAACTCTGCGACCGGAATCCGGACTTTTGTCGATCAGAAAAAAACTGGGACTGTATTCAAACATCCGTCCGGTAAAATATTTTCCGATTCTTGCAGAAAAAGTAGCATGGAAACCGGAAAATCTTGAAGGGGTAGATTTGGTCATTTTCAGGGAACTAACCGGAGGCGCTTATTTTGGCGAGAAAGGGCGCAATGGAGATCAGGCATACGATACGATTTCTTATTCAAAAGAAGAGATCAGAAGAATCGTTAAGGATGCTTTTGAAATGGCTATGAAAAGAAAAAAGTTACTTCATTCGATCGATAAGGCCAATGTGTTGGAAACATCAAGATTATGGCGTGAAGTTGTGCTTGAAGTAGCTAAGGAATACCCAGAAGTGCAGGTAGAACATCAGTATGTGGATAATGCGGCCTTTCAGCTAATTATAAATCCCAGGCAATATGACGTGGTGGTAACGGAAAATATGTTTGGTGATATTTTATCAGATGAAGCGGCAAGTATCGCAGGGTCACTGGGAATGCTTCCCTCGGCAAGTTTAGGGGGAGAGATTAATCTGTATGAACCGGCTCATGGTTCAGCTCCTGACATAGCCGGGCAAGATAAAGCGAATCCGATTGCTACGATTCTTTCAGCAGCGATGATGCTAAGAACATCATTTAATGAGGATCAGGCAGCTAAAGCGATCGAGGATGCCATTGAAAATGTTCTGGCTAAAGGCTTTGCCACAGGAGACATTGCCGGTAAAGACAGTACGATCGTCGGCACCATAGAATTTACAGAAAAAGTTTGTGAAGAAATCAGATCCAACTAAAAGAAAGGCTCTCTTTATCAGGATAAAGGGAGCCTTTCTTGATGCTATTTTTTAATAAGTTCCTTAAACCGGTCGGTAAAGCTTTTTTTAAACACTGTTTCAGTATAAGGTTTATTAATAATCAGATTGCTGATATTATCAACGCATTTTGAAGCGGGACTGTCTACTTCTGAAATCAGAAACGGCCGTCTTTTTTTTATGGCCCTCATGACGGCAAAGTCTTCAAGAATGTAGCCATACTTCAGTATTTTGATGCTTAAGTTTTCTTTGGCTACTTGAATAATTTTACCAGCAATAAAGTTTGCTTCTTCTGGAGACTCAGCTTTATTGATAATCAGCTTGATTATGATAGTAGGGTCTATTTCATTAATGGTTTTTATCAGGGCATAAGCATCGGTTATAGCGTGTGGTTCCGGAGTGGTAATCACCAGTACTTCATGGCTGGCCATCAGAAAGTTCATTACATTTTTAGCGATCCCGGCACCGGTATCAATAATGACATAATCAGCATATTTTTCAAGATCATTAAAACTGTTTAATAGCTTGTTGAATTTCCAGACATCAATATTAGCTAAATCCTGAAATCCGGATCCGCCGGGAATAACATTTACACCACCGGGCCCGTCTACAACAACATCAAGAATGTGAAGGTCATTGTCAATGATATCACGAATCGTATTTTCGACTCGCACATTCATAAGGATATCAACGTTAGCCATGCCCATGTCTGCATCAAGTAAAAATGTGTGATATCCTTTTTGGCTTAATGAAACAGCCAGATTAATTGCGAAGCTGGTTTTTCCAACGCCACCTTTGCCGCTGGCTATGGCAATAAATTTAGTTTTATCGCCTTTTTTGTAAAATGGTTTTTTGATAACAAAAAACATGTCCGGAGACATTTGTTTTGCGGATAATTCAGAAATATGCTCCGTTTGGGTTCTCTGGTTATAAAGAAAGACCATGGAGCCTTCTGCAGGAAGGACTGGCTGACCGTCAGCATAAGGAATTTCAGTGTAAATGCTATCATCATCGGTATGTAAAACTTTAGTGTGATAATATTCTTTAAAAATTGGATTTTTAAATTTTATCAGCAAGGTATCGTCTTTTACAATCATTAAGCTAACACTCCAATGCATATGTTAGCCTGCCGGATCAAGAATGCGGCAGGCTTTATTTATTATAGAAAAGTTACTGAACTGCCCGGGCATAAGAAAAATCAATCTTTTTATCTGATGCTGGTATGAATAACTCGGGAATGGTTGTAATTTCGGGCTTAATGTCATAGGTTATAAACTCGTCGATGATTCCTCCGGGCAATTCCAGACCGGTTTTTAAAACATCGGGATTGCCCAATGCTTTAATAACAAAAGGGGGATCTAGAATCACAGCATCGATGGTCATCTGATACGTCAAATCAGACTGATAAAAGTAGCTGCTGGCAGTGACTCTGTTATCATTAACCGCAATCGCTTCAGCACCGGAGTTCCAAAGCTCATTAACAATCTTTACCAGATCAGTATAAATAATCGGGGCTTCTTCTTCAATAGTGATTAACACACCGGGACCTTTTACCTCTATTGTTCCATTAAGTTTGTTTAGGCTTACCAGATCACTACGGAGGTTTTCGAGTATAACGATACTTGAAGCATTGGTATCAGCAACCTCGTTTAATCTTTTTTCCAAGTCATTAATTTCGCTGTCGAGCAAACGTTTTTGTGTCGTTAGCTCACGAGCCATAACAGCAAGTTCTTCTTGTTCAAGATTACCAAGATCACTTGAAAAAGAGACGTGCGAGTGGTATTGAGTTGTTATTATAATTCCAAAACAAAACAAAATAATCGTTAAAGCAATTTTTTGTTTATCCATTTTTATCATCCTCACAGGGGTTGGCGTTACATCTTGAACATTCTTTTTTATAATACTTGCAAATCAGATTGCGTCTGATTTTAGAAATATTGCCAAAAATTCTGATTCCAAAAGCAAAAACAGCAGCAAGATACAAATCAACACCGATGCCATCACCAATGTAAGCAAAAAGACCGGCAACGGCCATATTAGTAAAAAAGCCGGTAATTAAAAATACAGGCTCAAACGTTCCAACCTGAATACTTTTGATACCTCCGAAAATAGTATCAAGTGCAGCAAGGAAAGCCACAGAAAAATATTTAACTAAATGTGCAGGGATCTCAATATTTAAGAGGTATCCAATCGCTGCTCCGATAAACAATCCAATAAAAGGTATGATCCACATCGATGTTCGCTCCTTAATTTATTACTTGTGTATAAGTAAAGTTTACACTTCCTTTATAACTTGGAATATTAAGTAATTCGGGTTCCTGATATAATTCATAAGACACAGGAAATTCTGAAGAATGTAAAAATAAATACTCATTAGAATTAATCAGAAATCTTTCTAAAAGCTGCGGGTTACCGATGGCAGCAATGTTAAAAGGAGGAGCAATTCTGGTGGTATTTACCAGGATTACATTTCCCACACAACGAATGTCTGAAGTAGTTACAATCCGTTGTTCATTAATAGAGATCGCTTCTGCGCCGGCTCTTTTTAATTCTTCTACTATAGATAACAGACTATCATAATGAACAATATAATAGTTAGGATTATCTTCCGGATTTTCTTGCAAACCTTCTTTATTGTCATCAATTATGACTTTTATCCCAGTTCCTTCAAGAGGAACTAAACCGGCAGCCAAACGTTGCAGATAAATTTCATTTCGTAACTCCCTGATGCTTCGCTCTTCAGCCGAGACCATCTGTTCATAATTTTCAAGTTCGGCACGAAGCTCTTCCACTCTTTTGCGGTCCTCGGCTATTTCTGTTTCGATATTTTCTATCATGCCAACAAGAGAACTGTTTCGCTGTGGATTAAGCATTGGGTTTCCTAGTGCCTGAAAATTATAGACAGAGGAAAAAAAGAACCCGGAGGCGATTGTAATTAATGTAAGAACAAGTATATTTTTTTTCATTACAGAACCTCCTTAGGAATAATTGTAGTTATTATATTATTCTACCAAACTTAGTGTAATTTTGATATAATATACCGATAGATATTTTAAATTATTCTAAATTATGGATGGTGGAGACTTTGGCAGAAAGATTATTGGAAACGATGTCTTTAATGAGTGTATTTGAAATTTTGATCGTAGCTTTTTTGATCTATAAAATATTCATGTTAATTAAAGATACCCGTGCAGAACAATTATTAAAAGGATTAATCGTACTTCTTTTTGCAACGGTTATCAGTAATTTTCTCGGACTAAGCTTAATTAACTGGATTTTAGAGAGAATGCAGACTGTTTTGCTTGTTGCATTGCCAATTGTCTTTCAGCCTGAATTACGAAGAATGCTGGAAAAAATCGGACGTGGAGGGTTTATCAGCTCAGCAACTTTCTGGCATGATAAGACACTCGAAGATAACATAGACCAAGTGGTAGCTGCCGCTATGGATCTTTCTAATAAAAGGCAAGGAGCTTTGATTGTTCTTGAAAGAGAAATTGGCTTGGCCGATATCGTGGAGACAGGAATTGAACTGGACGCTAAAATTTCCAAGGAACTGATTAAAAACATTTTTCATCCAAGTACACCCCTTCATGACGGAGCGGTGATTCTAAAAGACAGTAAGATACTGGCCGCTGGTTGTTTCTTACCGTTATCGACTAATGCTGATATTAGTAAGGAATTAGGCACACGACATCGTGCTGCAATTGGTCTTTCAGAGAATTCTGATGCGATTGTTGTCACTGTTTCAGAAGAAACCGGAATTATTTCTGTGACTGAAGATGGTATCATCAGCCGTAACTATAATGAAAATGAGCTGAAAAAATATCTTTTGGATAAAATTCAGTATGAAAAAAAGCAAGGGTTAAAAGGAATTGTTAACTGGAGGTCTAAACCATAATGTCCTCAAAAAGGATTTATCAGCTGATGTCGGTGCTGATTGCACTTTCTCTCTGGCTTTATGTTGTGGCAGGAGAAAATATATTTCAGGAAAGAACACTGACCGTTGATGTGAAATATGAAAATTTAGAGGAATCACTGATTCCTTCTGCAAAAATGCCGACGGTCAATATTCGGATCAGGGGAGAGCAAAGCTATATTAATACAGTTCGTCCTTCTGATTTTACAGTAACGGTTGATTTTGAAGATGCGCCAGTAAGTGAAAGAGAGTATAATATTTCTGTTGTACCACCAGCGGGGATCAGGATTGTTTCGGTTTCACCATCAAGAGTGTTTATTGAACTAGAAGAAATGTCTGAAAAGCAAGTCCCGGTCAGAGCAAACATAACCGGAAAGGT
>SKKY01000116.1 GCA_007123515.1 Clostridia bacterium | reverse complement strand
GATCAGAAATCTTTCTGGTGGTAATATACAAAAAGTATTGCTGGGCAGAGAACTCGACTCTGGTCCGGAATTATTAATTACAGCTTATCCGGTTCGTGGTCTTGATATTAATACCTGTTATAAAATTTATGACTTACTTAACCAGGAGAAGAAAAAAGGCGTAGCCATTCTTTACATTGGTGAAGATCTTGATGCACTGATTGAATTAAGTGATCGTATTATGGTGGTCAATAATGGTGAAGTGATGGGAATTGTTAAGGCTTCAGAAATCACTAAGGAACAAATCGGTCTGATGATGCTCGGAGAAAAACTGGCAGAATCCTCAGAGAAGAACAGGAGCGAAATGCATTGAGAATTATAAAAAAGCCGGAAGTCGGTACCAAAGATATTATCAGAATCAGAACGATTTCTATTCTTTGTGCTCTAGTCACATCCGGATTGTTTATTTTAATTTTGAATAATAATCCTTTTGAAGTGTTTGCCGGAATGGTCGATGGTGCTTTTGGCACTCCGCACCGAATCCGTTCAACACTAATTAAGGCCATTCCTCTTGTCATTACATCGTTAGGGATTTCTATTGCATTTAGAATGAAATTCTGGAACATTGGTGGTGAGGGTCAGATTCTTATGGGAGCCTATGCAGCGACACTTTTTTACAGACAATTTCCGGATTTAGGTCGTCCGGTGATGCTAATGGCTATGTTTGTGGCAGCAATGATCGGTGGAGGACTATGGGCTTTGATACCGGCTTTCTTCAGAGCGAAATGGCGGACGAATGAAACCATTGTTACATTAATGATGAACTATGTTGCTCTGATTTGGATTACTTACCTGCAGTATAGCGCCTGGAAAGATCCGGCAGCGATGGGCTTTCCAAAAATTGAACCTTACGGACTGAATGCGCAATTGCCAAGACTTTTGGGGATTCATATAGGTTGGGTGATTGCCCTGGGCTTGATTGTTATTATGTACTTCTTTATGAATCACAGTAAAAAAGGATATGAAATTGCAGTGTTGGGAGAAAGTGAAAACACAGCGTTGTATGCGGGTATTAATGTGCCCAAAACCATTATGACAGCTGTTTTTTTAAGTGGTGCCCTGTGTGGTCTGACCGGTTTTGTTCAGGCAACGGGTGTTAGCGGTTCATTAAGTGTGAACCTAACCATGGGTGTGGGTTTTACAGCCATTATTACCAGTTGGCTTTCTAATCTTCGCGTTCCGGTTATCTTGATTGTTTCGATATTGTTTGCAGCTTTGGTTCAAGGCGCTTCCTACATTCAGGTAGCTTTCGGTATACCGGCGGCTGCCAGTACCATTTTGCAATCGCTGATTTTATTCTTTGTCTTAGGTAGTGAGTTTTTCTTACGATATCAATTTTCTTTTAAAAAATAAGGACTAAAGAGGGGTACTATGATATTTACAGCTTCATTTTTTGCTGCAGCCATTGTGGCAGGAACACCTTTGCTTTTTGCCACATTAGGCGAAATACTAACTGAAAAATCAGGAAACCTAAATCTTGGGGTTGAAGGGATGATGATGATGGGCGCAGTGATGGGCTTTATGGTCGGATTAAAAACTAACAGTCCGATTCTTGCTCTTTTGGCTGCGGCTATTGCCGGTGCTTTAGGTGCCTTAATTTATGCCTTTTTAACCGTTACCTTACGGGCTAATCAGGTAGTCGCCGGATTAACGTTAACAATCTTTGGAACCGGTTTTGCATCTTTTGTCGGACAAGGATTAGTTGGTGAGATTACCACGCCAAAAATCAGACAGTTTTTTGCTCCGGTTGAAGTTCCTCTGTTAAGCCAGATTCCCGGTATCGGACAGGTCTTGTTCAAACAGGATCCTTTTGTCTATTTAGGGTATTTTCTGGCGGTGTTTCTGGGAATTTATATGTATCGTACCTCAAAAGGACTTAATCTGACTGCGGTTGGTGAAAACCCTGCAGCAGCCGATGTGGCAAGCATCAGCGTGTCACTATATAAGTATGTGCATATTCTTTTAGGTGGAGCGTTATGCGGCCTTGGCGGGGCGTATCTGTCTTTAGTCTATGTCCCGGCCTGGCAGGAAAACATTACCGCAGGACGTGGATGGATCGCCGTTGCTCTTGTTATTTTTGCAACATGGAATCCTTATAAAGCGCTATTTGGTGCCTACCTCTTTGGAGGACTGGATATTATTGGTTTTAGAATTCAGGGATCAGATCTTATCGTTAATCAGTACTTGATTAATATGCTTCCTTATCTGGTAACCATTCTGGTACTGGTAACGATCTCCTTTAGAAAATCAAAAGAAAATTCACCCCCGGCCGGACTGGGCGTGCCATATTTTAGAGAAGAACGATAGCTGCCTGATAAAGGCAGCTTTTTATTTAAAGAAAGCGAACTATAGACTTGGCTTAATAATAAACGTTCGTATTTTGAATGGTTTTAATAAAAATACACGAAAAAACAAGTGAGCAACGTTCGTTTTTTATTGACGATATAAAATCCCTGTGATAAGATTTTATCAGTAAGAAATATATATTAATTATCAGGGGGTTAGTCATTTGTCTGCAAAAGTTGCTATTGTTATGGGTAGTGATAACGATTTTGAGATCATGGAAAAAGCGTATGAAGTACTTAAAGAATTTGGCGTGGAAAGTGAAGTTATTGTGGCTTCGGCTCACAGAACACCGTACAGAGCATTACAGTATGCTGAAGAGGCAAAAGATAAAGGGATTAAAGTGATTATTGCCGGTGCGGGAGCTGCTGCGCATTTAGGCGGAGTTTTAGCAGCTGTTACCACATTACCCGTCATCGGAGTTCCGATTGATGCCACACCATTAAGAGGCGTCGACTCTCTGTACTCTATCGTTCAGATGCCATCGGGCGTGCCTGTTGCATCAGTAGCGATTAATGGGGCAAAGAACGCAGGCCTACTGGCGCTACAGATTCTGGCTTTAAGTGATGAAAAAATTGCAGAAAAAATGGACCAATTCAAAAAAGATATGGCAGAAGAAGTTATGCAAAAATCAGACAGAGTGAACAAAAAAATAAAATAACTTGGTAACCCGGGCACCTTTGTATGCAATTTTAAAGGAACCGGGTTTTTTTGACGATACTACTTTGACGGAGGAATACAATGATAAACAGATATACATTACCGGAAATGGGTAAGGTTTGGTCAGAGGAAAACAGATTAAGAGTCATGCTTGAAGTCGAGGTGCTGGCCTGTGAAGGAATGGCTCAGATCGGACAGATCCCGGAGGAAGCCGCAAAAGTCATCCGGGAAAAAGCGGATTTCGATATTGACAGGATTAAAGAAATAGAGCGGGAAACAAAACATGATGTGATCGCTTTTTTAACCAATGTTTCCGAATATGTGGGTCCGGAATCTCAGTACATTCATATGGGAATGACATCATCGGATATATTGGATACGGCGCTTTCGGTACAAATGAAACAAGCCGGAGAAATCATTCTTGAAAAACTGCACAAGTTAAAAGAGATTGTTAAGAGAAGAGCTAAAGAAGAAAAATATACAATCATGATGGGGCGGACTCACGGTATTCATGCTGAACCGGTTACATTTGGTTTGAAAATGGCCGGATGGTATACAGAAATAGAAAGATCAATTGTACGAATGGAACAGGCAGTTGAAACCATCAGTGTCGGTGCCATTTCCGGAGCCGTCGGAACCTTTGCTAACATTGATCCGAGGATTGAAGCCTATGTTTGCAAGAAATTATCATTAACTCCGGCAGCAGTTTCCACGCAGATTATTCAAAGAGACAGACATGCACACTATATGCTGACACTTGCTGTAGTTGCCAGTTCGCTGGATAAATTTGCTACGGAAATCAGAAGTTTACAAAAAAGTGAAACGTTTGAAGTGATGGAAGAGTTTACCAAAGGGCAAAAAGGATCATCCGCTATGCCTCATAAAAGAAATCCAATGCAGTCAGAACGTGTTGCAGGCCTGGCCAGAGTGATCAGAGGAAATACCATTCCAGCCATGGAAAATGTGGCTTTATGGCATGAGAGAGACCTGACACAATCCTCAGTGGAAAGAATTATCCTGCCGGATAGTACCATTCTTCTTGACTATATCTTAGACTTGTTTATAAAAGTGGCTGACGGATTGGTAGTTAACAGGGAAAAAATGCTTGAAAATCTGGAAGCCAATCTTGGACTTGTTTTCTCTCAAAAGGTAATGCTCAGCATTGTTGAAAAGGGAGTAGCCAGAGACCTGGTATACGAATGGGTGCAAGAGTCAGCGATGAAAGCCTGGGATGAAAAAGTACAGTTTAAAGACATCATAAAGGAACATCCGGACATACAAAAACATCTGACAAAAACGGAAATAGAAGCGATTTTTGACTATGCCTACCACACAAAACATGTGGAGACAATTTTTAAAAGAGCCGGAATAGAGTAAACGAAGAAAAATCATTTATCGGGAGGTAATAAAATGGAAAAAAAAGAAATGATGTATGAGGGGAAAGCCAAAAAGATATTTCAAACAGACGATAAAGATATCGTCGTTGTTGAGTATAAAGACGATGCCACAGCTTTTAATGGATTGAAAAAAGACGTGTTGGAGTCAAAGGGTGTCTTAAACAATGCGATTGCCTCAATCTTTTTTGAAATGCTTGAGGCCAAAGGGATTCCGACCCATTTTATTAAAAAAACAGATGAAAGACATATGCTGGTTAAAACATTGGACATTATTCCTGTAGAAGTTGTTGTTCGTAACATTACTGCCGGATCCCTGGCTAAAAGGCTGGGCATGGAAGAGGGTGTTACGCTTCCGAAAACTGTATTGGAATACTACTATAAAGATGATGCACTCGGTGACCCAATGATTAATGAGTATCACATTGCAACGATGGATCTTTGTACGCCGGAAGAGCTAAAGAAAATGGAAGAGTTAGGTCTTAAAATCAATGAAATATTGGTTCCGTTTTTAAAAGAAAAAAATATTGAATTAGTCGATTTCAAACTTGAATTTGGCCGTCATAACGGTGAGATTCTTTTAGGTGATGAAATATCACCGGACACTTGCCGATTCTGGGATACTGAAACCAGAGAAAAATTAGATAAGGACCGATTCAGAAGAGATTTAGGAAAAGTAGTCGATTCCTATATCGAAGTATTAAAACGTTTGGAGGCATAATCTTGATTTGGGAAAAAGAAGATAAAATGGAAGAAGAATGTGGAGTATTTGGCATCTACAGTCACAATGAAGATGTAGCGCAGGACTTATACTATGGTCTTTTTGCCCTTCAGCACAGAGGCCAGGAAAGTGCGGGTATGGCTGTCTCTGACGGTAAAAAAATTCGCATGCATAAAGGGATGGGACTGGTTACAGAAGCGTTTCCGCAAGAGGCTATTGATGGCTTAAAGGGTTGTATGGGAGTTGGGCATGTTCGTTACTCCACGACCGGCGCAAGCATTTTACAGAATGCGCAGCCTATCGTAGCTTCGTATCTGGCTGGTCAGATTGCCCTGGCCCATAACGGGAACATTACCAATGCCGGTCAGATCCGTAAGAATCTGGCTAACAGCGGTTCTGTTTTTCAGTCTTCCATAGATACGGAACTGATCGTTAATCTGATTGCTAAGTACGGTCAGACAGATATTGATGAGTCATTAATGAAAGCAATGATTGATTTAAAAGGATCATATGCTTTAGTGGTTATGAATAAAAATAAGCTAATTGGTGTAAGAGATCCTTACGGCATTCGTCCGCTTTGTATCGGTAAATTAGAATCAGGAGGGTATGTCCTTTCCTCTGAATCATGTGCACTCGACACCCTTGGAGCCTCTTTTGTAAGAGATGTAGAGCCAGGAGAAATTGTTGTGATTGATGAGAATGGACTACACTAAAAAAAGATCTTTGGATCGGAAAAAAAAGCATTATGTATTTTTGAATACATCTATTTTGCGCGCCCGGACAGTACGATAGATGGAATCAATGTTAATGTTGCCCGCAAAAAAATGGGAGAACAATTAGCTAATGAACATCCTCTTGATGTGGACGTGATTATTCCGGTTCCTGACTCCGGCACGGTGGCCGGAATCGGCTATGCTGAAACAGTCAAAAAGCCATTTGCTTTCGGGTTACTAAAAAACAGGTACGCCGGTCGTACCTTTATTCAGCCGACACAAAAAATCAGAGAGCTTGGGGTCAGGCTTAAACTAAATCCGATAAAAGAAATCATTGCCGGGAAAAAAGTAGCACTGGTTGATGATTCAATTGTGCGCGGTACAACGAGCCGGAAAATAATTGAAATGGTAAGGGCTTCCGGGGCAAAAGAAGTTCATATGCTGATTACTTCACCGCCGGTCATAAAATCATGTTATTATGGAATTGACACATCCGGAGAAGAACAGCTTGCCGCAGCCGAAAGAGAAGTAAAAGACATTGAAAAGATGATAGATGCCGATTCTCTGCACTATTTATCAATTGCCGGCCTGTATCAGTCGGTCGGAGCAAAAAAAGGATTTTGCACGGCCTGCTTTGACGGAGATTATCCGATTGATATTACCGAGATTAAAGAAATGAAGAAAGATCAACTAGAATAACAGGAAATAGGTGAGAGTATGACAGATGAAAAAATCACATATGAGAAATCAGGAGTGAGCATAGACAAAGGCAATCAAAGTGTGGAAATGATGAAACCTTTTGTTAAATCAACATTTAGAAAAGAAGTGTTAACTGATTTAGGCGGGTTCGGGGGTCTTTTTGCACTAGATAAAGAAAAATATGATGAGCCGGTACTTGTATCCGGAACTGATGGAGTAGGGACCAAATTAAAAATTGCTTTTGCCATGAAAAAAGATGATACGATTGGAATTGATGCGGTAGCCATGTGTGTGAATGACATTGTGGTAACCGGCGCTGAACCTTTGTTCTTTTTGGATTACCTTGCAGTAGGCGAACTAGACCCTGAGCAGGTAACTGAAATCGTCAAAGGAATTTCAGAGGGTTGTAAAATAGCCGGCTGTGCTCTGATCGGAGGAGAAACGGCAGAAATGCCCGGGTTCTATCCTGTAGGAGAATACGATGTTGCCGGTTTTGCTGTCGGAATTGTTGAAAAAAACAAGATTATTGACGGTAAAAAGATTAAAGAAGGTGATGTTGTGATTGGTCTGCCTTCAAGCGGACTACACAGCAACGGATTCTCTTTGGCAAGAAATGTTCTTTTTGAAAGAGGTTTCATGCAGGTAGACTCCTATATCGAAGAAATGGGCAAGTCGATTGGAAACATTCTTCTTGAACCGACTAAGATTTATGTAAAAACCATTCTTTCCTTGCTTGAAAAAGTGGAGATTAAAGGCATTGCTCATATTACCGGTGGTGGTCTAATTGAAAATGTTCCCAGAATTTTACCAGAAGGACTGGCCGCAGAAATTACGGTAGCCTCTTTTCCAAAACCTCATATTTTTGACTTTATTCAAAAAATCGGCGCAGTGGATGAGGCCGAGATGTACCGGGTCTTTAATATGGGCGTTGGAATGACAATGATCGTTGATCAGGCAGAAGCTGAGCAGGTCATTGCCCTTTGCAAGGCGCTAGACGAAGAAGCGTACCTGATAGGAAAGATAGTAAAAGGCAGCGAAACGATTATTAAATAAGCATATAGGTGATCTTGATGAAAATAAATGTAGCGGTATTTGCATCCGGAAGAGGAACCAACTTCCAGGCAATTTTACAAAGAAGTATGGAGTCAGATGCAAAGTATAAAATAAGGATGCTTGTTTCAGACCGGAAAGAAGCTACGGCTTTACAGATTGCAGCCAATGCCGGAATTGAAAATCACTTTGTTGATCCCAAAACATTTTCCGGGAAAAAGGAATATGAAGAACATTTAGTGGAGCTGGTCAGACAATCCGGTTGTGATTTGGTATGTCTGGCCGGTTATATGAGAATTCTAGGCAAAACCTTTCTACAGGGATGGCAAAAAGACGTGATGAACATTCATCCGTCATTACTCCCTAGTTTTAAAGGGCTTGAAGCACAGCAACAGGCTCTCGAATATGGTGTTAAATATACCGGCTGTACAGTTCATTTTGTTGATGAAGGCATGGATACCGGAGCTGTCATAGATCAAAGAGTGGTTCCGGTTTTCCATACAGATGACGAGTCCTCGCTTTCGGAAAGAATTATTATCGAGGAGCATCAGCTATATCCGGAGCTTGTGCAGTTGTATGCCCGAGGAAAGATAAGAAAAAACGGAAGATGGGTTATTATCAGGGAGTAACAAGAGACGATTATTAAAATAATGAGGAGATATCAAGGTTATGAAAAGAGCGTTAATCAGTGTATCAGATAAAACCGGTGTTGATAATTTTGCTAAAGAACTTACAGCACTGGGTTTTGAAATTATATCAACCGGCGGGACCAAAAAGTTTTTAGAAGACAATGGTGTGCCGGTTGTTGGCGTTGAAGAGGTAACTGGCTTTCCGGAAATCTTAGAAGGCAGAGTAAAAACATTGCATCCTTCCATCCACGGGGGACTGTTAGCAAAGGGTACAGCAGAACATTTAAGTGTGCTTGAAGAAAATCAGATAACGCCGATCGATATTGTTTGTGTGAATCTGTATCCTTTTGTTAGTACCATTATGAAACAGGATGTATCATTTGACGATGCTGTTGAAAATATTGATATCGGAGGACCGGCGATGGTCAGGGCTTCTGCGAAAAATCATGATCGGGTTACTGTGATCGTCAGACCTGACAGATATGAGCAGGTAATTAGTGAATTACAGACAAATAATGAAGTAACGATTCAGACAAGACAAAAACTAGCGTTAGAGGCATTTACGCATACTGCAGAATATGATACAGCTATCAGCAACTATCTGGCCGGGAAATTTTCTGAAGATCTTTTTTCAGAACGAGTGTTATTCTCCGGAGAAAAAGTACAGGATTTGCGCTACGGAGAAAACCCCCATCAGAAGGCTGCTTTCTACCGTCTGCCGGGTCGTGATAAAGGCACTGTTGCCGGAGCTAAACAACTCCAGGGTAAAGAATTATCCTATAATAATATTGTTGATATAGAATCGGCCTGGAATATCGCGAAAGATTTTAAAAATGACTATGCCGCTGTAATTATTAAACACACTAATCCGTGTGGTTCAGCTTTGGGAAAGACGCAGAAAGAAGCGTACACCAGAGCCTTTGAAGGCGATACGATATCCGCTTTCGGAGGCATTGTCGGACTTAATACAGAAGTGGAAAAAGAAACAGCGCAGGAGATTTCTAAGATTTTTGTCGAGGCAATTGTGGCGCCTTCATTTAGCAAAGAGGCACTGGCCATATTTTCAGCGAAAGAAAATGTCCGTCTGATTGAAATGGGTTACGAAGAAGCAAATTCTGAATTCTGGATAGAAAAGGTAGGAGGCGGATTCCTGTTGCAGGAAAATGATTTGCAACCAGTGGATACGTCCCTGTTTGATGTTGTAACTGAGAAAAAGCCGAATGAAGAAGATCTTAAAGAGCTTCTCTTTGCCTGGAATATTGCGAAACATGTTAAATCAAATGCCATCGTTGTGGTAAAAGATCAGCGTACAATCGGAGTCGGAGCCGGACAAATGAACCGGGTCGGTTCAGCCAAGATTGCTTATGAGCAGGGCGGAGAAATGACAAAAGATGCCTGCATGGCTTCTGATGCTTTTTTCCCTTTTAGAGATACAGTTGATGCGGCGGCAAAAGCCGGGATCAAAGCTATTATTCAGCCTGGAGGCTCAATCAAAGACCAGGAGTCGATAGATGCCTGTAATGAACACGGGATCGTTATGATCTTTACACAAAGAAGACATTTTAAACACTAAGGAGGATATTTCGTTGAAGATACTAGTTGTAGGAAATGGCGGAAGAGAGCATACCTTATGCTGGAAAATTTCAGAGAGTACAAAGGCAGATAAAATTTATGCATTACCAGGAAATGCCGGAACAGCTGATTATGCTGAAAATGTGTCAATTGCTGTTGATGAGACAAATCAGATTGTTGATTTTTGTATAGAAAATGAAGTGAATCTTGTAGTGGTTGGACCTGAATTACCGCTGACACTCGGGCTGGTCGATCAGCTTGAGGCTGCCGGTATTGATGCATTTGGCCCTTCGGCTTTAGCGGCAGAGATTGAGGGCAGCAAAGATTTTTCCAAGAGGATTATGGAAAAATATGGAGTACCAACAGCTAAATACCAGTCATTTACCAATGTCCAACGTGCAGAAGCCTATCTCTCTGAGATCGGTGCACCTTGTGTGATTAAGGCTGATGGCCTGGCTTCGGGTAAAGGTGTTTTTGTTTGTCTTACAATAGAAGAAGCTCAGAATGCGCTTAATGAAATTATGGGTGAAAAAAGTTTTGGTGATGCCGGAAATCGTGTTGTCATTGAAGAGTATTTAGAAGGACAGGAAGTGAGTGTCCTGGCCTTTACTGATGGGAAAACCTATATCCCGATGGTCTCAGCCCAGGATCATAAAAGAATTTTTAATGAAGACCAGGGATTAAATACCGGAGGAATGGGAGCCTATTCGCCGGCTCCGATGTATACGGAGGACGTAGAAGCTTTTGTTAATCAGTATGTTTTTGAACCGGTTATAAAAGGCATGGAAAAAGAAGGTCGTTTATATAAAGGTGTGCTTTACGCCGGGTTGATGCTGACAGATAAAGGAGTGAAGGTACTCGAGTTTAACGCTCGTTTTGGAGACCCTGAAACACAGGTAGTTTTAACCAGGCTTGATTCAGATCTAATCGATATCATGATGGCAGTAGTCGAAGAAAGACTTGATACGATGGACATTACATGGAAAGAGGATGCAGCGGTATGTGTGGTCATGTCTGCAGCCGGGTATCCCGGAGCCTATAAAAATGGCACACCGATCGTTTTTAAAGAACCGGATGCAGAGATTGCTCATAATTCTTTTGTCTTTCATGCAGGAACTGCGATTGTTGACGGACAAGTCGTGACAAATGGTGGCAGAGTACTTGGAATCACAGCCACGGGCTCAACCATTAAAAAAGCCATAGACAATGTATATCGCCGTGTGGAAACCGTAGATTTTGCAGGCGCTCACTACCGGACTGATATTGGTAAGAAAGCGCTGTTATATCAAAAATAAAGTAAGCACTTATACTTTAATATGCTATTGTACTAAAGTGGAGAATAGTCTATCATTAGTAATAATGATAGACTATTTTGATAAGGGTTGATAAAATATGTACAAGAGTCGTTTTAAAGATGAAAAGATTGATCGCCTGTTTGATGCTATGTTAACATTAAAAAACCATGAAGATTGTTACAGGTTTTTTGAAGACTTATGTACGATAGCTGAACTTAAATCGCTGGCTCAGCGAATGCAGGTAGCTGAAATGTTATATGAAAACAGAAGTTATAACGCCATTGCTGAAGAAAGTGGAGCCAGTACGGCTACAATCAGTCGTGTGAAAAAATGTGTGAACTATGGTGCTGACGGGTATAAGTTGGTTATAGAAAATCTTTCAAAGGAGAATCACAAATGAAATTAATCCCGGCTATTGATGTACGCTGTGGTGACTTTGTCGTTTTTGTTCCGAACCAGGAAATAAAAGAAAAATTCAAAAAGTATACACCAGTCGAAGTTGCTAAATACTGGAAGGATAAGGGAGCCGAAAACGTTTATATTACTGATTATGACGGGCTGTTTAAAGGTTCGCCTCAGAATCTTGATGTCCTGGCTGATATTAAGGCTAATGTAAATGCCACCATTTATTATTCCGCGGGGATTACTACTGTTTTTGATCTTGAGCAATCATTAAAAACCGGAGCCGATTATGTTATTGTGAATGTAGCCAATTTGCAAAAAAAAATGATGACCAATAGTCTGATTCAACATTACATAGACCAGGTAGTAGTGGGGATTGACATTATGGATGGTACTCTTGCGATTGAAGGCTTTAATAATCCAATTTCGATCAATCTGGAAGAAAGACTAAACAAACTATATGAAATTGGTTTGCGAAGAGTTCTTATTACTGATATAACCAAAAAAGGAAGCAATGATAAAACTTATTACAAATCTGTGATTTCTTTAGCAGATAAGATAGGTTTTTCTATTATTTTAGCCGGGGGAATACAATCAACTCAGGATCTTGAAGAAGTAAGAGCAGCTTCATCTAAAGACTTTGAAGCAGTGGTCGTGGGGAGAGGTCTTTATACCGGAAAAATGAAATATTCAAAAAACATCGATTAGGAGTGATAATATGAGTTCGACATTTAAAACTATGGATGGAAATACGGCAGCAGCCTATGTTTCGTATGCTTTTACTGAGGTTGCTGCTATTTATCCGATAACCCCTTCTTCTGATATGGCAGAATTTGTTGATCAGTGGAGTGCAAACGGAAAGAAAAACATTTTCGGACAAACCGTTAGTGTTGTAGAAATGCAGTCAGAGGCCGGAGCCGCCGGAGCTGTTCACGGTTCGTTAGCCGCCGGAGCATTAACGTCTACGTATACAGCCTCGCAGGGATTGTTATTAATGATTCCTAATATGTATAAAATTTCCGGAGAATTACTGCCGGGCGTATTTCATGTCAGTGCCAGAGCGGTAGCCGGACATGCCCTGTCTATTTTTGGTGACCATTCAGATATTATGGCCTGTAACCAGACAGGATTTGCGATGATTGCTTCCGGAAGTGTCCAGGAAGTAATGGATCTTGGTGGTATTGCACATTTAGCATCCATCAAATCAAGAATACCGTTTATCCACTTCTTTGATGGTTTCAGAACCAGTCATGAAGTACAAAAAGTTGAAGAAATCAGTTACGATACTTTTGCTGAACTGCTTGATAAAGAAGCTTTAAAAGAATTTAGAGACAGAGCCTTAAACCCTGATCATCCTGTAACAAGAGGAACCGCTCAGAATCCGGATGTCTTTTTCCAGGGTAAGGAAGTATCAAACAACTACTATTCAAAAGTTGCTGATATTGTTAACGATTATATGCAGAAAATTTCAGAAGTGACCGGCAGAAGCTATGCTCCGTTTGTTTACTACGGAGATCCGGAAGCTGAAAATATTATTATTTCTATGGGTTCATCAACCAGTGTCATAGAAGAAACCATTGATTATTTAAATAATAATGGATATAAAGTGGGCTTATTAAAAGTACATTTATATAAACCGTTTTCTGAGAAGTATTTCTTTGAAGCACTTCCAAAGAATGTAAAAAGAATCTCAGTACTCGATCGCTCTAAGGATCCGACTTCTTTTGGGGAGAGCATGTATAAAGATGTAAAAGCACTGTTTTATGACAGAGAAGAAAGACCGCTGGTGATTGGTGGTCGTTACGGTCTTGGTTCTAAAGAATTTTCAACGGATCATGTAAAAGCTGTGTATGATAATCTAGCTTCTGCTGAGCCAAAGAATGGCTTTACAGTTGGGATCATTGATGATGTAACTCATACCAGTCTGGATATTACAGAAGCCATTAAATCAGAGCCGGAAGGGACTAAAAGATGTAAATTCTGGGGTCTCGGTTCAGATGGTACCGTTGGTGCCAATAAAGATGCGATTAAAATTATTGGTGATAACACTGATCTTTACGCACAAGGATACTTCTCCTATGATTCCAAGAAATCAGGCGGTGTTACGGTTTCTCATTTGCGTTTTGGTAAAAAACCAATTAAGTCTTCGTACTTAATTAATAATGCAGACTATATCGGTTGTCATAAGCAATCCTACCTCACGAAATACCATGTTGCTGAGGGACTGTCAAAAGAGGGTGTTTTTGTTTTAAACACAACCTGGTCGAAAGAAGAAATAGAGAATAGTCTTCCTAACAGTGTTAAAAAAGAATTAGCTAAACAAAATGCAAAATTCTATATCATCGATGCTGCTAATATCGCCAGAAAGATTGGCTTAGGCAACAGAATCAATATGATTATGCAAACGGTATTCTTCTATTTGGCAGAAGTTATTCCGATGGAAGAGTCAATTGCCTATTTAAAAGATGCCATTGTAAAGAGTTATGGCAGCAAAGGTGAGAAAATTGTAGAAATGAACCATAAAGCTGTAGATCTCTCGATTGAAAATCTTGTGAAAATTGAAGTTCCTCAAAGTTGGGCTGACCTTGCGGATGATGTTCAGGAAGATCAATCGGATGTTCCTGATTTTGTTAAGAACATCGCGAATCCGGTTAATGCATTAGCAGGAGATAAACTTCCTGTCAGCGCGTTTGTCGGAAGAGAGGACGGAACACTTCCTCTTGGAACAGCTGCTTATGAAAAAAGAAGCATTGCAGTCTATGTTCCGGAATGGCAATCTGAAAATTGCATTCAGTGTGGACAATGTTCCTTTGTTTGTCCTCATGCAGCGATCAGACCGTTTCTATTGAATCAGGAAGAAAAGGAAAAGGCGCCTGAGTCCTTTACAACCATTCCAGCCACCGGAAAAGCCCTGGAGGGTCATGATTACAGAATGCAGGTAACCATTGAAGACTGTACCGGTTGTATGAGCTGTGAGAGAGTTTGTCCGGCGCCACAGAAAGCGCTGGTTATGAAACCGTTTGAGACACAAACGGAGCAAATACCAAATTGGAATTTCGCTGTTAAACAAATATCCATCAAAGATACGTTGGTGAAAAAAGATTCGATTAAAGGCTCACAGTTTTGCAAACCACTAATAGAGTTCTCAGGTGCATGTGCCGGGTGTGGAGAAACCCCTTATGTTAAGTTGATTACCCAGTTGTATGGAGACAGAATGACGATTGCCAATGCAACAGGTTGTAGTTCAATCTGGGGCGGATCATACCCGAGTTCACCGTACACAACTAACGCTGAAGGCAAAGGTCCTGCCTGGGCTAACTCCCTGTTTGAGGATAATGCTGAGTTTGGATTAGGGATTTTACTGGCAAACCAAAAAATCAGAGAAAGTTTGCAGATGAAGCTTGAAACCATTGCTAAAGAAAGCAGTGATGAAGGAATAAATGAGGAAATCAATAACTTTATTGAAAACTTTAATCACAGTGATACTACTGTTGAGTTAAAGCCGAAACTTGTAGCAGCATTACAAAAATTGGAACATCCTCTGGCTCAAGAAGTACTTGAAAGAGAAGACTTCCTGACTAAGAAATCTCACTGGGTATTTGGTGGTGACGGATGGGCTTATGATATCGGATTCGGTGGACTTGATCATGTAATAGCCAGCGGTGAAGATATTAATATCTTTGTTTATGATACAGAAGTCTACTCTAATACAGGTGGACAGGCCTCAAAGGCCACTCCTGCAGCTGCAGTAGCTAAGTTTGCGGCTTCCGGCAAGAAAGTTGCCAAAAAAGATCTTGGTATTATGGCGACTTCCTATGGTCATGTGTATGTGGCGCAGATTGCTTTTGGTGCAAATATGAACCAGACGATAAAAGCAATAAAAGAGGCAGAAAGTTATCCTGGTCCTTCGGTCATCATTGCTTATGCACCTTGTATTAATCATGGTATTATGGCTGGAATGGATAAAAACGTTGAGCAAATGAAAAAAGCGGTAGAGGCAGGCTACTGGCATCTTTGGAGATATAATCCATTATTAAAAGAAGAAGGAAAAAATCCTTTTGTTATGGACTCTAAAGAGCCGACAGCAAGTTTTAAAGAATTCCTCTTAAGTGAAATTCGCTATGCATCACTCTTTAAAACATTCCCGGATTTGGCTGAAGAGTTATTTGAAAAAGCCGAAGTCAGTGCCAAAGAAAAATATCAGAGATATATGAATTTTTTGAAATAGGTTAAAAAAAAAAATAATGATGTTATAATAATAGAGTCCGGATCACTTCGGACTCTATTATAATTCTGATAAAAAGAAATGATTCTTTAACTGAGGTCTAAATATAGTATAAGAGGAGGTTTACTATGAAATTTAAAACTTGTGATTTGCCCGGTATTGGCAGGAAATATTCTCTTGATATGGCAACAGGTCATAACCTTGTTGTAGTTACTCATAATCACGGGCAAAGAGAGATCTATTTATTTGATGATCCTGATGATGATGAACCAATATTTAACGTTGAAATTTCCGATGAAGAGTCTAGGCAATTAGGAGCTATCTTGTTAGGTGTTGATTATCAGCCAATACCTGACGACAGGATGGAGCTAATAAGCAAAAAAATTCGTTTAAATTGGTTTCCGGTTAATGATGAGGTCTGCTTTGTTAATTCCACTATTGCTGAGTCGGGCATAAGGAAAGATGCGAAAGTTACGATTGTAGGCATTGAAAGGGGCGATGATTTTATCCCTAATCCAGATTCCTCTGAAAAGATATTATCCGGAGATATTTTAATGGTCATTGGTAAAAGAGAGCCGATTAAAGATCTTGAAAATCTTTGTAAAATCAGAAAAGAATCCTAAGAAGAAAGAGGTTATTTTATGGAATCGATTCCCTTTCTTTTATTAGCGGGGATTTTATTATCCGCATTTTTTGGAATTGCTTATGCAAGCCAGAGAGTTAGTTTTCCTTCTGTTTTGCTTATTATTTTATTCGGTGTGATTGCCGGAACTTATATGACAGATGATACGATTCTACACTTAGTCGCAGAGGTCGGGATTGTCCTATTATTCTTCGTTTTGGGAATGGAATTTCCTATTTCGAAGGTAATAGAGATAGGAAAAAAAGTTTGGCCTGCGGGACTGATGGATGTGACCTTAAACCTGGTTTTGGCCTTTATTGTTGCAAGAGCTTTTTCCCTGGATATTATCAGCTCACTTGTTGTAGGCGGAATTGCATATGCCTCAAGCTCTTCGATTACAGCAAAACTACTTGAGGAAAAAAAACGGCTGGCCAATCAGGAAACAGAATTTATTTTGGCACTGTTAATTTTTGAAGATCTTGTAGCTCCAATTGTTGTATCATTACTGGTGGGATTAAGTGTTGGTGATCAATTCAGTGCAGGCATGATTGTGACGCTATTAGTTAAGATTATTTTACTGATAGTTGGTGCTGTGATCATTGGATTTTATGGGTTTAGAAAGATGTCAAAATTCATCTCCAAATATTTGGAAAAGGATTTCATGCCTCTCTTTTCTGTGGGGATAGCTCTCCTTTATGCTGGATTTGCCCTTTATCTGGGGCTTTCTGAGATCCTTGGAGCTTTTTTAGCAGGTGTTATGTTATCGGAATCCGGAAAATCACGTGAGCTTGAACATGTGGTCTTTCCGATAAGAGATCTGACTTTACCTTTTTTCTTTTTTTGGTTCGGAACAAGTATTAATCTTGGAGAAGGAGTCCCCTATATTGGTATGCTGGTGACTCTGATTATCCTGTCAGTTATTGGTAAAATCATAGTAGGCTATTATGGAGGACAACTTTTCGGATTGACAAAAAAAGTTGCAACAAGGGCAGGGTTCTCTTTGATTCAAAGAGGAGAATTTTCTATTATCATAGCAAGCCTCGGCGGTGCTCAGTTGAAGGTGTTTGGTGGAGTTTATGTTTTGATTACCGCCTTGATCGGGACTTATTTTTTCTCTAAGGCACCCTCTATAGCTAAAAGTGTCAGTGTAAAAAGAATAGAATAAAAATAGCCTCCGAATGGAATCATCCGGAGGCTGCTTTTTTTAGTCTTTAAGAATTTTTCTGGCAAATTCATCGCCTTTATCAGTTACGAAAGGAATTTTAGTAATCTCTTCTGTCTCTCTGTTAGCAGACATGATATCTTCTCTGGCAATTCCGGATAATGAGAATTTACGAGCTCCACACATAAACTGCTGCAGACCTGCACCAAGTTTATCGCAAAGGTTCCACATTGCAATCGCACCGTAGGGAATATTTTTCATTTCATCTCTTCCGACCTTAGCCTGTACATCATAGTATCCGGCAAAAATTGAATCAGCTGTTTCACCGTGTTCTTTTACACTTGGCGGTAACTTGTCCCAAAGACCATTAACGGTTTCTTTACGCTCAGGATGCAATACACCTTCAATGTTTGCACCGATGTATCCCGGAATCATTACGCCTCTGCCCATACAGATTAGTTTGGCATAAGGAGCACCAAGAGCAAGAGCTTTAAACATATGATCTTCTCTGGCTAGTCCGCCACCAAAGGAAAGTTCCGTAACCGGCTTACCTTCTGCAGCTAACATAGCTGTGTACTCATAAGCTTTTGCGTGAAGATGAAGCGAAGGAACACCCCAAGTTTCCATCATATTCCAGGGACTCATACCCGTTCCGCCACCTGAACCATCAATGGTCAATAAATCAAGTTCTGCTTCAGAGGCAAACTTAATGGCCATAGCTAGTGCCTCCATGCCATAAGAGCCAGTTTTTAATGTGATTCTGTCAAAGCCAAGGGAGCGGAGGTATTTAACGGAGTTCATAAAGTCTTCGCGGACCTTATCCACTTCATTAAGATCTGTGAAACCAAGACGGCTGTGACGGGCAAAAGCCTTAATGGCACCGTGCTCATATCCTTCGATAACCTCAGGACATGTTGGATCCGGGTCTACTACATAGCCACGGTCTTTAAGGAATTTCGCATAGTCAATGCTGCTTACCTGGATTTCTCCACCGATATTTTTAGCGCCCTGCCCCCATTTTAATTCAACAATAACCTGGTTACCGTACTTTTCGCTGATGTATTCTGCGACACCGTTTCTGGTATCTTCTACGTTTAGCTGAACAATAATACCGCCGTAGCCGTCATAGTATTTAAGATACGTGTCAATTCTTCTGTCAAGTTCTGGTGCTTTGGTAATTCTTCCGTTTTCTAAAACGGCCTCCCGGTCAACACCGACTACGTTTTCTCCAACTACAACAGGAAAACCTACTAAAGAAGCACCAATAGCAAAAGACTCCCAGTATTTAGCTGCAATAAAGGTAGAGCCTAAAGCGCCGGTCATAATAGGTATTCTTGCCTTAGTTTTTACTTTTTTACCAAACTCTGTTTCAATGCTGACATTCGGGAAAATACAGTCATCATTAGAATTTGAGATACCCTCCGGTAATTGATGAGATCCGTAGTTGAAACCATCGATTCTCAGTGAGTTATAAGAAGCACCGACGTGAGTCGTATTTCTGCTTCCGGATGTGATGATTCCAAAGTCTCTCGGGTATAATAATTTTCTTCCTTTTAAGCTGGATAAAAAGTTTTCACATTTACCCACACAATCCGCTCGGCAAAGCGTACATAAGCCGGACTCGCAGTTGTTACCACGATTTACCGTGCCGAGTGCATCATTTGTTTTTGGCCATTCGATCATTTGAATTCCCCCATTCATAATTTATACATTAAGCCATAGTAGTAATGTACTAAAAAAATTAAAAAGTATAAAGCTTATGGACAATGTATACAATATTTTTTTAGAAGCTGAATATATAAATATGTTATTGTTTTATTGGATAATCATACAAAGATGCGTTATAATTCTTTAGTAATCAATAGGATGTTGCGGGGGAGTCACGTGCAAAAAATTGCTGAATTTTTTAAATCAAGCATCAAAAATCAAATTATTTTGTTTTTGTTGCTGTTAAGTATAATGATTTCATTTTTTATATTAGGTATGACCAACAATTATGTAAAAAATAACTACTATGCTTTGGCTGAAGAAAACTACTTGTATCGGGTTGATTTTGAAAAAGATTTTCTAGATAGTTATATTGAAGAAAGAGAAAGAATGCTTGAATCCTTCTCCGGTCAGGTGGAATGGGGAATCACCAGGCTTTTTGAAAATGATGTTACTATTGAAGACTGGAAGGACAATACAAACGTTGTTGATGCTCTTGAATTTTTCAAGGACAACAATGATAGTAATTTTGAGCAGGTTTTTATGATCATGCCAAATCTGGACATGTACTCGTATTCTCATTACTATGATTTTGACCTGCCGATAAAAGCCACACAAACACAATTTGATATCGTATTAGAACGAAATCAGACAGGGATGTCTGAGCCGATAATTTCAAGATTCTCCGGAAAGCCGGTCACCGTTCTTGCTGATGTTGTGCATCATGAAGATGAGGTTATGGCTATTATTGGTGCAACGATTTATCTTGAAAAACTTAATGAATTCTTTATTAATAAGACTAGTGATCTCAAAGGAGATACGTTTGTTGTCTTTGATGAAAAATTCTTATTACATCCGGACAGTTCGCTGATTTTAACAGACAATGTTTCTTTTGAGTATGATTTTACTGATTCAAGAGGTTTTTTTACAGAAGAAAGACAAGGGGCTCCAGCTCTTAATTATTTTTATACGGAGTCATCTCAGATAGAAGGAGCCTATATCGTTAGTTTAATCGATTCTAAGACCCTCTATCAGCAGGTAGATCATTATTTGACAATTCTGTTTATATTACTGGTGGTCTCCTTGGTTGTTGTCATTGGAATAACGTACCTGATAGCAATACGACTAACGAAACCGGTAATATACCTTAAAGAAACGATGGATCAGGCTACCCGGGGAGATTTTTCTGTTCGTGCAACTGTTACTAGTGAGGATGAACTCGGGCAAGCAATGAAAAGCTTTAACTACTTGATGAACCGTATTACGGAACTAACGTTTTTTGATAAGTTAACAGGTCTTCCAAATTACAGACAGTTTAAATTTTGGTTTGATAAAGAATATGTTGCTGCCAAAAAAGTTAATCAATTCGGCGAAACTGGATTTTCCCTGGCGATGCTCTCAGTAAATGGTTTTAAAACGGTTAATGAGACATACGGAATCGCTGCCGGTGATATTATTATTACTGAG
>SKKY01000069.1 GCA_007123515.1 Clostridia bacterium | reverse complement strand
CGAGGATCCCCATAATTTTGGGGCGATCATTCGTACCGCAGAAGCTGCAGGCGTTCACGGGATTATCATTCCTAAGAACCGTTCGGTGATGCTTTCTGAGACCGTGGCCAAAACCTCGGCCGGGGCTCTTGAGAACATGCTGATTGCCCGGGTGACCAATCTCTCACAGATTATCGATAAGCTAAAGGAAAAGAATATCTGGATTTACGGGACTGATCTTGAAGGAAGCAGCATCTACCGGGAGAAAATAAGTGGGGCGGCTGCGATCATCCTTGGTAACGAAAGTAAGGGTGTTAGTCAGAACCTGTTAAAAAAATGCGATGTCATTATGACGATTCCGATGATCGGGCAGGTAAACTCTTTGAATGTCTCTGTGGCCAATGGTGTCATTCTTTTTGAACTACTCAGACAGCGCTTCGAATCAGAAGCCAAAAAAGATGCGAGGTAGCAGATGATGAATGGCTACCTGGTCATAGATGGATACAATATCTTAAACTGCTGGCCAAAGCTCTCGGAGATGATGAAAGAGAGTGTAGAGGATGCCCGCGACCGTCTGATTCATATTCTTAATAACTATGCAGGTTTTAAAAAGTACCAGATCATTCTGGTTTTTGACGGACATAAGGCTAAAGATAATCCTGGTGAGCGCAGAACTCATCATAATGTGGAAGTCATCTTTAGTCCGGAAGGGATTACTGCGGATCATGTGATTGAAAAGGAAGTAGGGAAACTGCTAAAGACCGGCCAGGTTTTTGTGGCCACTTCAGATAAGCTGCAGCAGGAAATCATCTGGTCAAAAGGGGCGTATCGGATATCAGCAAGAGAGCTTGTTGTGGAGATTGAAAATTCGCAGTCCGAATACCGCAGTCTGATTGATCCTAAAAAAACGGCAAAAAGAAATTATCTTGAAAGCAACCTGGATCAGGAAGTATTGGTGGCTCTTGAGAAGATGCGTCGAAAAAAAGATTAGGCCAAAACATCAAAAAGGATTGACATTAAATGGGCTATGTAATAGAATAATCTTTGTCAGAAAAATGCCGACGTAGCTCAACTGGAAGAGCAGCTGACTTGTAATCAGCAGGTTGCGGGTTCGAGTCCCATCGTCGGCTCCAGTTTCAGTTATTATCATGGAGGGATGCCCGAGTTGGCCAAAGGGGGCGGACTGTAAATCCGTTGGCTACGCCTTCACAGGTTCGAGTCCTGTTCCCTCCACCATTTTTTTAAAAAGGCAAGATTAGCAACATTTATATATTAACGCGGGGTAGAGCAGTTGGTAGCTCGTCGGGCTCATAACCCGGAGGCCGGAGGTTCAAATCCTCCCCCCGCAACCAAATTTTTTTTGCCCATATAGCTCAGGCGGTAGAGTGCCACCTTGGTAAGGTGGAGGTCGGCGGTTCAAGTCCGCTTATGGGCTCCACGTAAATAACGAATAGATTATATACTTACTATACAAGGCGGCGTAGCTCAGTTGGCTAGAGCATACGGTTCATACCCGTAGGGTCAGGGGTTCAAATCCCTTCGCCGCCACCATAAACAGGAGTCCGAAACTCGATTTCGGGCTTTTTTTTGTATTTTCATTGTTTTTTTAAAAAAAAGATAAAAAAACTTGAATAATTTTCAGTTTTTTGGTTATATTAAAGATACCCCTAAAATAGTGTGGTAGATTTGCTACAGCCAGGAGACGCCGAATGAGTTATATACTAGCAGGTTGTGCGGCATTTGTGTTTTTATACATATTCGATCTAAATAAAATTTTTGGATTCCACAGATTTTTTAATCTGTTTTTTGGCATAGGCATTGTGATGCTCGGGGTAGCGACCCTGGGCGTATCATTACGCGGAGAACAAGATTTTTTCTTTCCCGGAGCGCTACATATATTTTTCTGGATACTGGCTCTGGGCTCCTTTGGTCTGTTGCTGTATGCCTTGTTTTTTGCACTGCCTTTTTCAAAAACGTACGTTGAACTTAACAAAGCCAATCAGGTAATAGACAGCGGGATGTATGCTTTGTGCAGACACCCTGGTGTGATCTGGTTTTTTATGATGTATATGTTCTTGTGGCTGGCCTCCGGAAGATGGCTGGTGTTGTTGGCCGGATTGATCTGGACTGTCATGGATGTCATTCATGTCTACGTTCAGGATCGCTGGATATTTCCCAAAACACTGGAGGGGTATGACAAGTATCAACAAAGAACACCGTTTTTGATTCCAAACAGATCTAGTTTAAAAAAAAGCATGGAAAATTACCATTGGAGGCATTCAGGTGACACTCAAAGAAAAATTCGAACAGAAAAAATACGATGAGATCTGGCAACAGTATTGCGGCTTTTTAGATCTTGATCTTCCTTCCTTTATGGATATGCAGCATCGTCTGATGCTTGAACAACTTGATTTGTATGGAAACTGTGAGCTGGGCAGACACATCATGAAAGGTCAAAAACCGGAGACAGTGGAAGCGTTTAGAAGTATGGTTCCCCTGACCCGCTATGATGATTATGCCGACATCCTTTTAGCAAAAGAAGAGGATAAGCTGCCGGCTAAACCAATGCTTTGGATTGAAACCACTTGGGAAGGCGGAAAAAATCCAATTAAAATTGCACCCTATACCGAACGAATGGTTAACTGTCACAGAGACAGTAGCATTTCAATCCTGCTTCTTGCCACAAGTAAACAGAAGGAGCAGTTTGCCCTGCGCGGAGATGAAAACTTTCTGTACGGGATGGCGCCGCTGCCCTATCTGACGGGAATGGTTCCGCATTTAGTGGCCGAAGAATTGCCGGTTACCTTTTTGCCTTCTATAGAAGAAGCTGAATCGATGTCTTTTTCAGAGAGAAATAAGAAGGGGTTTGATCTGGGTCAGCAACAGGGAATCGATCTGTTTTTTGGGTTAAGCAGCATTGTGGTAAAAATTGGGGATTCCTTTACCGAGCGAGACAATCAGAAAAAAGAAAGTAAAAACCTTTTTAAAAATTCTGTGCAGATGAATTATCGGATGGCAAAAGCCTGGGTGAAAAGCAAAGAAGAAAAAAGACCGATCCTTCCTAAAGACATCTGGGAATTAAAGGGATTGGTTTGTGCAGGCACAGACAGTCATGCACTAAAAAGTCAGATTGAACATTACTGGGGCATCAAGCCTCTTGAAATATTTGCCGGTACAGAGCCGACCTGTGTCGCCACCGAAAGCTGGGAGAAAAACGGACTGGTCTTTTTCCCGGATGTCGGTTTATATGAGTTTATTCCAAAGGATGAGTTCGAAAAGAATCTTGTCGATTCATCCTATGTGCCAAGAACCTACCTGATTGATGAAATTCAACCTGGTTTTGACTATGAGCTGGTGGTCTCTAACTTTAAAGGAGGCGCCTTTGCCCGCTACCGTACCGGAGATATTTTCCGTTGTACCATGCTGTCTAATGAAGAAGCCGGTATTCAATTACCGCATTTTGTTTTCGTAGATAGAGAACCCGGGTATATTGATATAGCAGGTTTCACAAGAATTTCCAAAAGAACGATTGAGGAAGCCATCGGATTATCTAAAATTGAATTGAGTAACTGGTTTGCCATTAAAGAATTCAACATTAATAAACGAGCGTTTCTTCATATGTATGTGGAAGTCGAACAAGATGGGACACATGTCGGAAATAGTGAGCTGATAAAAGAGCACATAGCCACTTATTTCCGATACATAGATAAAGATTTTGGTAATATTAAGAGATTTTTGGGAGTCGACCCGATGGAGGTTACCGTGCTCCCAAGTGGTACGATAGAACAATTTACCAAAAAAACAGGTAAAGAAGTCAGAAAGATCAATCCTTCGCATTTTGATGTTGTTGAAATTAAAAAAATTGCCAGAGGGGGAAGCGAGGTGAAGTAATGCCAGTTACGCAGATATTTTTCTGGGGTGTACCGGTCATTGCTCTTGCCAGCTATTTTCTGCTATTTATAATTTTTTACATGGTGCAGAAAGACAGGCTGATAAAAACATTTATGTTCGTGCTGACAGCTCTGATCTTATGGACAGCGTCTTCGCTGTTTATGAAGATGGATCTGTATCCCGGCGTGCTATTCTGGAACCGAATGATGGTTACCGGAATGATTCTTGTGCCATTTTCGCTCTACATATTTGTTTCTGTGTTTGTTAATAATTTAAAACCAATCCGTCTGGCCTTGATTAGTATAGCGACCGGCTTTGCGATCATTGTCAACGCGCTTGGTCTTGTTATTCAGAATCCGGGTATTGTTCTCACACCAATGGTAACCGAAGGTGGAAGAGCGTTCTCCTATGTGGAATTTGTCTATTCAATGGGTCCGATGGCCTATGTGCTGTATGCCCTTTTCTTCTTTGTCATTCTTTTAACAATCTATAAATCGTACAAACACGTTCGTTCCGGACAGAGTTCTTACGGGCAAATCGGTCTGATTACTGCCGGTTTGGTGCTGTTGTTTGGCGGATCATTACTCAACATTTCGCCAACGATTGGCCGCTACCCCTTTGACGTTCTGGCTACACTGATCAATTCCTTCCTGATCGTTATCGCCATTTACAAATTCCGGATGCTGGAGCTGCGGTTTATGGTGACCCGTGGACTGATCTATTCAGCCCTGACCCTGACCGTTACAGCGGTATACATTTTTGCCGCTTTCTTTATTCAGGGGTTTTTCAATCTGTCACTGGAAGGAGTCTCCCGATACATATTATTCTTATCAGCACTGCTTTTAGCGGTGGCCTTTCAGCCTCTGTATAAGGTGTCGGGCAATGTGGTCGAGAAAATCTTCTACAAGTCTGAATATGCCCAGGGTCAGGCTCTTAAAAATTTCAGTAAAAACATTTCCAATAACCTTGATCTGAATCAGATTACAGGTGAGCTTTTTGATGCAATAAAGATGGCCATCCCCACGCAGAATGTTTTGCTCTTACTTAAACAGGATGAAAAAAATCATTACGAACTATATAAAACATCATCGAGAGTCTTTAATCCATCTTTTAGAATTTCTAAGGACAACCCGATTGTTAAGTGGATGGAAGCCAATAAAACGAGCCTGTCGAGGCAGGACTTGTATTCACATACCACCTTCAGATCGATGTGGAAAAAAGAACAGCAGGAAATCTCTGAGCTTGAGATTGATGTGATTGCCCCGATCATTTGCAGAAATGAACTGATCGGTATGATTTTGTTAACTAAAAAAACTAATAATTCGGCGTATCTGCAAGGTGAACTGGATCTCTTAACATATCTGGGAACCTCTAGTGCAATTGCCATTGATAACGCTCGCCTCTTTGCTAAAACACAGGAAGAAGCCCAGACGGATAGCCTGACGAACTTGTATAATCATCGTTATTTCTGCAGAGCCTTGCCGGAAGAAGTCAAAAAAGCCGAACGAGGAGAGATTGCTCTTTTATTACTCGATCTGGATTTCTTTAAACTCTACAATGATCTCTATGGTCACGTGGAAGGGGATCGGGCCTTAGAAAGAGTGGCGGCGATTCTTAGAAAAAATGTCGGCAACAGAGGAAAGATTTGCCGGTACGGTGGAGAAGAATTTGTGATTCTGCTTCCTGAGCACGATGCCAGAAAGGCCTATACGATTGCCGAGTGCATCCGCACAGAAATTGAATATGCCTTTTTAGAAAGTAAAGATGTCACGCAGCGTTTTCTGACGGTTAGTATTGGTGTTTGTGCGTATCCGGGTGGTGCGCCTAATTCTGACGAACTTCTAAGAAGAGCCGACCTTGCCATGTATACGGCAAAAAGCAAGGGTAAAAACCAGACCATTATCTATTCCCCGAAAGATCCGGCTGAAGGCAGTCCGGGCAGCCCGCTTAGCGAGAAATTTATTAAACCGGAAAATTCAGCGACGATCTATGCACTGGCAGCAGCGATTGATGCCAAGGATCACTATACCTTCGGGCATTCGCAAAGAGTGGCGGAATATTCCTCGATTCTTTCAAGAGAAATGGGTATGGACCAGTCCCATCAGGAAATTATTCGTGAAGCGGCACTGTTACATGATATCGGTAAAATTGGTGTGCCAGAGGAAGTGTTAAACAAAAAGGGACGACTCGATGACGAAGAGTTTGAAGTAATTAAGAAGCACGTTGAGATTTGTATTGAAATTATCAAGCATATTTCTTCGCAGAATCATATTATCCCGGCGGTACTCGGGCACCATGAACGATGGGATGGAAAAGGGTATCCCCGTGGTCTTGCCGGAGAAGCCATTCCGATCGGCGCAAGATGTCTGGCAGTATGTGATGCTTTTGATGCGATGGTGACGGACAGACCCTACAGCAAAGGTATCAGCGTGAGCCTGGCTTTGGCTGAAATCGGAAGGAACATCGGTACCCAGTTTGATCCTCAGATCGCGGCGTTGTTTATTCGCTTGGTTAACGAAGGCGTTATTGATGTCGAAGAGGTAAAAGCAAAACATCGCTCCCATACCGACCCAAAAGTTGTGGGACAAATTCCGCTATCAAGTTACTATGCGATGTAAGAAGTGAAGGTATTAAGGGTAAGGTCGAAAAAGACTTTACTCTTTTCTTTTTTTACGTTACTATTTGTTTTGAAAATGAAAAAAATGCAGGGTAGTGCAAGTAATCTATCGGAGTATCGTAAGGGAGGATATTTAAAAATGGCTAAGGCTAAATTTGAAAGAAACAAACCGCACGTAAACATTGGAACAATAGGACACGTTGACCATGGTAAAACAACGTCGACGGCTGCAATTACGGCAGTATTATCGCAAAAGGGTTTCGCAAGTGCTGCAAAATTCGATGAAATCGATAAGGCACCGGAAGAAAAAGAAAGAGGTATTACGATTAATACCGCGCACGTTG
>SKKY01000187.1 GCA_007123515.1 Clostridia bacterium | reverse complement strand
TTGCAATTGCAAGAGGTTTTGTAGCCCCAAGCGGAATTGATCTTATATGTATTCCTGCATTTACCGATATTGTAATAGATGGAGAAGAAAGGACAGCTATTAAGTTGCTCGTAGAAGCCAGATAGTCATTTGTCAGTCCGCTGTATAAACAGACTTATCTGCTTTGTACAGCGGTTTTTTTATGAGAGGGGAGGATGGATCTTATGAGAATAGATCTTCATATGCATTCGAATTATTCGGATGGGATCCTTCCTGTAAAAAAAATGATTCATATCCTTGTTTCATTTGGTGTAAAAACTTTTTCTATTACTGATCATGATACTGTTGAAGCGACGGAGGAAGCGATAAATGAGTCAAAAAAATCGGGCATTGAATGTATTCCCGGAATTGAAATCAGTAGTGAGCATAATAATCGCGAGATTCATATTTTAGGCTATTACATTGACTATAAAAACAAAGAACTAATTAACGAGCTGTATTATTTTAAAGAAAAACGTCTTTCCAGAGCTGATCATATCCTTGAAAAGCTTCGCCTAAAGGGAATCGATATAGAGCGTAATTTGCTTGATCAGTATTCTGAAAATGGTGTGCTGGGCAGACCCCATATTGCTGATATTTTAGTTGAAAAAGGGATTGTATCTTCCAGAAAAGAAGCTTTTAAAAAATATCTTGGTTTTGGCAGTGTAGCTTATGTCCCCCGTGAGAAAGTTCAAATTGAACAAGCCATTTCGCTGATTATTAATGCTGGCGGAATTCCAGTTTTAGCCCATCCAGGATTAAGTTTGCAACATAAGGACCTCGACCATATCCTTTCGGCCGGTATTTTGGGGATAGAAGTGTTTCATCCCGATCACAATTTAACGCTTACAGATTACTACTATAATTTTGCGATTAATAACAATCTTTTAATAACCGGTGGTACGGATTGGCATGGTGATAAACACTATGGTTTGTATCATCCTTTTAAAATACCTTATGAGAACATCCTTAAAATGAAGCAACATAAACGCTCAAATCTTGACCCTATATTTCAAAATTGCTAATATTATACTTATGAAGTATTTGGACTCTTATTATAGGTTCTTTAGTTCTGCTAAAGGATCTTTTGTTTTTTAAAAAAATGGAGGAACTTATGATTACCTTAATGATTGGTGGAGCAAGAAGCGGAAAAAGCTCTTATGCAGAAACCTACTGCCTTAAAAAAGATAAAAATCTTGCCTATATCGCCACAGCTCAAGTCTATGATGAGGAAATGAAAGACCGTGTAAAAAAACATCAAGACAGAAGAAAAAATAACTGGGATACCTATGAAGAACCTTACAAAGTATCAAAATTATTGGAAGAGATTTCCGGACAGTATCAGGTCATTCTTATTGATTGTCTGACACTATATATAACTAATTTGCTTCTTGTTGATTTTGATGATAAAAACAAAGATCTTGTCCTTTTTGCCGATAAACAAGAAGAGATAATAAAAAAAGAAATCCTCGCTGTTCTTGATGCAGTTTCGGAAAAAACGGAACTGGTTATTGTTTCAAATGAGGTTGGTTTAGGGATCGTCCCGGATAACTTTCTGTCCAGAACATTTAGAGATATTAATGGGCGGATGAATCAACTGGTGGGAGAAAGAGCCGATAGTGTATTTTTTACAGTAGCAGGCATTCCAGTAAAAATAAAACCGGACCTTGAAAGGATACAGCTATAATGAAGGATCTCAAAGAAGGGTTTACAACCGGAACCTGTGCTGCTGCTGCGGCTAAAGCGGCAGCAGTCTGTTATTTTCAGAAAAAACAGTTATCGGTCGTTGACGTAAAACTTCCACAGGGATCAATACTACAGATTCCTGTAAAAAAAACAGAAATAATAAATAGTGGCGTGATGGTAACTATTACAAAAGATGCAGGTGATGATCCGGATATTACTCATGGCAAGGATATTTTGGTTTTCTTACAAGTTTTACACCATAAGCATCATGCAGAACCATTGATTTTAAAAGGCGGAGAAGGTGTTGGTACTGTAACAAAGCCCGGACTGCCTGTGGATGTCGGACAACCGGCTATCAATCCTAATCCTAGAAAGATGATCACAGAGAACCTGCGAATGTTTTTTTCTGATGATTATCAGCTTGTTGTAGAAATTATTGTCCCTGAAGGCAAAGAACTTGCTAAAAAAACACTCAATCCTCATCTTGGAATTATTGATGGAATATCCATACTCGGCACAACTGGTATTGTAAAACCTATGTCCGAAGAAGCCTTTAAGGTTTCCTTGGTTCCACAGCTTAAAACTGCTAAGGCACTAGGATATAATACGATTGTTCTGACACCCGGTAACATCGGTATGGAATCCGCGGTGGCTCATGGAGTTCCTGAGGATGCGGTAGTGATCACAAGTAATTTTATCGGATATATGCTGGAGAATGCTCTGGATATTGGTTTTACAAAGATCATCCTATGGGGACATATCGGCAAACTGGTTAAAGTAGCCGGAGGGATTTTTAATACCCATAATAGAATGGCCGATGCCAGGATGGAGATTATCACATCCGTTTTGGCTCTTCACGGAGCACCAAAAGAGCTGCTTGAGAAGGTAATGGATCAAATTACCACAGAAGCTGTTCAGCAGATCATCGAAGAAAATGATTATCATCACATATGGATGGATATTGCTGATAAGGCAACTACACGAGCAGAAAGATATTTGTTTTCAGAGGCTGAAGTGGGAATTGTTCTTTTAAAGAACCGTAAAGACATTATTTGCATTAATAAAAGAGCTAAAGAGATTGGAGAATACGCACAATGGAATTTTTTACAATAGTCGGAACCGGTATGGGGCTTAAGGAAACCATATTGCCAGATGGTAAGAAAGCGATTGAAGAAGCTGATCTTCTAATCGCCGGGGAGAGAAATCTTGAACCATGGAAAAATGAGGATAAAGAATTTCATATTATTAAAAGCAACTTAAAGGAAACAATGGATCTTATTCAAAGAGAGTATAAAACAAAAAAGATTGTCGTCTTAGTTTCCGGTGATCCTGGTTTTTATAGCTTGCTAAATTATATCTCGAAATTTTTCAACAGACAGCAAATAAAAGTGATTCCGGGAATCAGTTCAATGCAGATGGCTTTTTCTAGGGTAGCTCTTTCCTGGCACGATGCGATATTGTTAAATTTGCATGGTAGAGATATCAATACCATCAATCCTCATAAGCATTCACTAAAAGTAGGAATGCTGACCGATCCGATTAATAATGCGTTGTTAATTTGTGAGCACTTAATAAAGCAGGAAGCCAAAAATTTTACAGTGTTTATCTGTTCTAATTTAGGTTATAATGATGAGAGTGTTCTTGAATTTAAATTATATGAATACAGCAAAATCCATATAAATCCGGCACTGCCGGCCGTTATGATTTTACTGGATGAGGAGAAAAATGAGCTATAAACAGATTGAAGATCATAGTTTTCTAAGAGGGAAGGTTCCAATGACAAAGTCGGAGGTGCGTACCCTTTCTATTTTAAAGATGGGCATACAACCTGGTGATGTTATTTGGGATATCGGGGCCGGAACCGGGAGCATCTCTGTTGAGATCGCTTATAACTATCCCGATACAAAAATTATCGCCATTGAAAGAAATCCAGAAGCCATTTCTTTAATCAGAGACAACATGACTCATTTTAAAGTGTCAAATATCGAGATCATCCAGGGTCTGGCTCCGGATGTATTTTCAAAGCTCGAGCCACCAACGACTGTCATTATTGGTGGAAGCGGAGGAAATTTATCAGAAATTCTCAATTTGCTTTGGTCATATAATAGTTTGCGTCATATAGTAATCAATGCCGTAACTCTAAATACAGCTTATCAGGCAATTGATTTTCTAAACCAAAAAAACGCTTTAGTCGATTCATTTCAAATGAGCATTTCTGTAGTAGAAATGATTAAGGACTACCAAATGCTAAAAGCACAAAACCCGATTTTTATAATTTCAGGAAAAAAACAGGAGGAACTATCATGAAGAAAATACATATTGTAGGAGCAGGTCCGGGAGACCCTAAATTAATTACTGTAAAAGGAATGGAAATACTTGCTGAGGCTGATGTCGTAGTCTATGCCGGTTCACTTGTTAATCCTGACTTGTTGAAATACTGTAAAGAAGGTGCCGAAGTTCATAATAGTGCCTACCTGACGCTAGATGAAGTATTAGAAGTTACGATAAAAGCTGTAGAAGAAGATAAAAAAGTGGTTCGTCTTCATACCGGAGATCCCAGTATGTATGGAGCCATCCAGGAACAGATTGTTCCATTAAATGATAGAGGGATCGAAGTGGAAATTATCCCGGGAGTTTCTTCAGTATTTGGTGCTGCGGCTGCATTAAATCTTGAATATACATTACCGGATGTATCACAAACATTAATTCTGAAAAGAATGGAAGGAAGAACTCCGGTTACGGAGAAGGAAAAACTTCATTTACTTGCTTCTCATCAGACAACGATGGCGATCTTTTTAAGTGTAGGAATGATGCAAGATGTCGTCGATGAGCTTATCAAAGGCGGCTATAAAGAGGACACTCCTATTGCTGTTGTTCAAAGAGCGACCTGGCCTGATCAGAAAGAAGTAGTCGGAACCTTAAAGGATATTGCTCCTAAAGTAGCTGAGGCTAATATTACAAAAACAGCCTTAATCATAGTCGGTGATGTGCTTAAAAAAGAATACACACTATCCAAACTTTATGATCCTTCTTTTACGACAGAATACAGAACCGCAAAAAAATAATGAAAAAACTTGCAATCATTGCCATTACTCAAAATGGTATATCTATAGCCGCTTCCATTAAAGATGCATATCCGAATGCTGACCTTTTAACATTAAAAGAGAAAGGTCTTACTTTTGATACAGCGCTTTGGACCGCAAACTGGGATACCTTAAAAGAACTGACAAAAGATTCTTTTTCCAATTATGATGGCTTTTTATATATTATGGCCACAGGCATCGTTGTCAGGATGATTGCACCATATATAGTGGCTAAAGATCATGATCCGGCTGTTGTTGTAATTGATGAAAAAGGACTGTTTACGATTAGTCTTTTATCCGGCCATTTAGGCGGGGGAAATGATTTAGCAAAGGAAGTCAGCACATTCCTTCAAAATCATTGTGTGATTACGACGGCAACCGATGTTAACAATAAGTATGCTCTTGATTCTTTTGCCAGAGATCACGGATTAAAAATTGACCCCATAACAAAAATTGCAGCCTTTAATAAGGCCATTTTACATAATAAGACCATTCATATCGTTGCTGATCGCGGGATACGCTTTGATGATTTCCATCCGTCATTTCCTGTAAGTCAGTTTTGTCATTCGGCTGATAAAAAGAGCACTTCGATGTACGCGATGGTCAGCCATAAGTTATACCCGGAAGAACCAAATCGAATTTTTTTAAGACCATCAAATCTGATACTTGGAGTCGGTTGTAAAAAAGATTTTCCTGAAGATGTTTTTGAAAATAACATCCTTGATTTTTTAGAGAAAAACCAGCTTTCCTTGTTAAGTATCAGAGAAATGCGCAGCATAAGTATAAAAAAAGATGAAAAAGCCATGCTAGCCTTTTCAAAAAAGTATAAAATACCTTACGTGACCTATCGGGCAGAGGAGATTAACAAAATTTATGACAGGTATCCGAATCTTGAAAAGTCAGATTTTGTTTACAAGAATACAGGTGCCTGGGGCGTATCCGAGCCTGTTAGTCTGATTTCTGAAAATAGAGAAACCATCAAGATTCTTATTAAAAAAACTGAAATTTCCGGTATGACTGCAACGGTCAGTATAGAAGACCCCATTACCATAAAGAAAAAAAGCCACTTTTGGCTAAAAGATTAAACGATAAGAGGTGCACTATGATTTTGCTTCTTGGAGGAACCATTGATGCAAGGAATATTGCAAAAAAATTATCCTCTAATAAAATTCCATTTATTAGTACCGCTGTTAGTGAATATGGAAAAAGCCTCGCCCTTGAAGTTTCCGAGAATGTTGAGAAAATCATGCTCGAAAAAGAAATGTTTGCCTCTTTTTTAAAGGATAAAAGCATTGATGCTATTATTGATGCCACACATCCCTTCGCAAAACTAATCTCCGAAAATGCCATAATAGCATCGGACCAAGCCAATGTGCCCTATTTTCGCTATGAACGTCCGTTCGGTAAAGAAGAAGTATCTGAAAAGATTCTGTATGTTAATGATCTTGATTCGGCTCAAAGGGCCGCTCTTGAAAAAGGAGATCATATATTGTTAACAACGGGTTCCAGAGGTATCCAAAATTTTAGTGAATTAATTGCAAAAAAGAAAGTATTTGCCAGAGTTCTCCCTGATATTGATTCCATCGATGCTTGTATAAAAGCAGGATTGTCCATTGGACAGATTATTGCCATGCAGGGACCGTTTAGCTACGAACATAATGCACTAATCATTAAAGAAAAAGCTATCGACTTGTTAATCACAAAAGACAGTGGCCTATCCGGAGGAACCGATAAAAAAATCGCTGCGGCAATTGATGCCGCAATACAGATTATCATTATTAAAAGACCCGAAATCACATACCCTGTTGTATTTGATGATATAGAAAATTTATTAAATAAAATCATGGAGGTACAAGATGAGCAAACAAGAATACGACATTAATCCGATGGGCATAGAAAATAAAAGTATGGATATTATAGAAGATCTAATAGGATCTCATTCTTGGGATCCACTGTACAAAACGGTTGTTCACCGTATTGTACACACATCAGGCGATCCTGATTATGCAAATGTTGTTAAAATTCACCCCGAAGCGATACAAAGTGGTATAGACGCCCTAAAAAAGGGAGCACTGATCATTACTGATGTAAATATGCTTAAAGTCGGTGTTAACAAACCTGCTCTCAATAAAGTCGGATCTGAAATAATCTGCAGTGTTTCTGATGAAGAAGTAGCAAAAGAAGCAAAAAGAACCGGTGAAACACGGTCGATGACGGCAATGAAATTATTAAAAGATAGAATGGAAGGCTGTATTATTGCCATTGGCAATGCTCCTACAGCATTATTTACTGTTTTGGAATTATGCAAAGAAGAAAATATAAAACCAGCTCTGATCATAGGAACTCCGGTAGGTTTTGTAGGAGCTAAAGAATCTAAAGATTTACTTGTTGAAGAAGCTCCTGTACCTTATGTAACGGTACTTGGCACTAAAGGTGGCAGCCCAATTGCGGCTTCTGTACTAAATGCGTTGTTATATACCATTGTTGAAAGGGATTGATTGTATTGAAAGCAAAAACGTTAATGTTTCAGGGAACCAGTTCTAATGTCGGGAAAAGCGCGTTAACGGCCGCTTTTTGCCGGATCCTGCTTCAGGATGGATATCAGGTAGTTCCTTTTAAAGCGCAGAATATGGCTCTTAATTCGTACGTAACTAAAGATGGCGGTGAAATGGGCAGAGCTCAGGTGGTGCAGGCTGAAGCAGCTAAACTAGAGCCCTTCGTCCAAATGAATCCGATCTTATTAAAACCGACTCAACATGCTAAAAGCCAGGTTATTGTTATGGGAAAGTCTGTAGGCAATCTTTCTGCTAAAGAATATCATCAGCAATTTAAAACCAAAGCATGGGAAGTTATTAAAGAAAGCATGGATTATCTGACAGATAATTTTGAAGCGATGCTAATTGAAGGTGCAGGAAGTCCTGCAGAAGTAAATTTAAAAGAAAATGATGTTGTGAATATGAAAGTGGCCAGGGAACTTAACGCACCGGTTTTTTTGATTGCCGATATAGACAGAGGTGGCTCGATTGCGTCTGTTGTCGGTACACTTATTCTTTTGGATCAAGAAGAGCGAGACCTTGTTAAAGGGATCATCATTAACAAGTTTCGAGGCGATATTGACCTGTTAACGCCTGCTTTGGATTTTATAGAAGAAAAAACCGGTAAACCAGTCGTTGGTGTAGTTCCTTATTTTGAAGAAATCGCGATTCCCGAAGAAGATTCTGTAGTTATTGAGAGAAGAAGCATTAAAGGAAAAAGAGACAATCTTCTCGATATTGCGGTGATAAACCTTAGACATTTGTCGAATTTTACCGATTTTGATATTCTGCATGATGAAGAAGATGTCAATCTTCGTTATGTCAGAAAACTTGAGGATCTTGGAACGCCAGATATGATCATTATACCGGGCAGTAAAAATACGATCGGAGATATGCTCTTTTTAAAAGAAACGGGACTAGATCAAGCTATTATTAAAGCCCAGGCTGCAGGCACTTGGATTTTTGGTATCTGCGGAGGGTATCAACTTTTAGGTAAAGAAATCCGTGATCCAAACAAAACCGAATCGGATCTTCTTGAACTGGATGCACTAGGTCTTATCAATACGATCACAACCTTTGATACTGAAAAAATAACGACGCAGGTACAGGGAAAAGTGCTTGCTGATTATGGAATTTTAGAAGGTTGCAAGGATCTTGATTTTAATGGTTATGAGATTCACATGGGAACAACTGAAGATCATGGTAAAAGTCAGGAACCGTTTTTAATCACTAACCGTTTTGGAAAAGAGGAAAAATTACCGGATGGTCTGATTTCTTCAAACGGCCGAGTCCTTGGAACCTATATTCACGGAATCTTTGATGCTGATCAATTACGAAGACAGATTCTTAATAATATAAGAAAAGATAAAGGATGGGAATCCATTACTACAAGCAATATAAATTATCACGCGGAAAAAGAAAAAGCGTTTAATGAGCTTGCTGATATTGTAAGGGCTAGCTTTGATATGGAAAAAGTTTATAAAATAATGGGACTGAAATGAATTATTTGATCGTAACCTTTGCTTATTTATTGGATTTGATCTTTTCAGAGCCTAAACGAATCCCTCATCCGGTAGTGATGATTGGAAAGATTATCACTTTCTTTGAAGAACAGCTGTACAGAGAAAAAGATTCGGATAAACTAAAATTTATAAAAGGTATGGTTCTGACCGTCTTGGTTTTGGCTGTAACTTTTCTAGTTGTTTATGCTATGGTAGCGGTTGCATTAGCTATCAATGTTTATCTATATATAGCACTTTCTTCTGTATTAGTTTCATTTACCATTTCAACGGAGGCCTTAAAAAAGGCAGCGGTTGAAATTTATGAGCTTCTGTCAGAAAAAAGAATAAAAGAGGCTCGTCAAAAAGTAGCGATGATTGTTGGAAGAGATACCGATGATCTAAATGAAGAGGAAATTTCAAGAGCCGTCGTTGAAACGGTATCTGAGAATATTGTTGACGGTGTGACCAGTCCGCTTTTTTATGCTTTTATTGGCGGAGCACCATTAGCTTTTTTATATCGCGCAGTTAATACGCTTGATTCCATGGTTGGTTATAAAAATGAAAGGTATTTATTTTTTGGAAGGTTTTCTGCCCGGGTCGATGATGTTTTTAACTTTATACCGGCCAGACTGACTGCTTTGCTGATTGTATTGGTGGCGATGCTCCACCCTAAGTATGATGGGCGGCTTTCTTTTAAAACCATGGTTAAAGATGCTTCAAAACATCCAAGTCCCAATGGTGGCTATACAGAAAGTGCGGCTGCCGGAGCTATGAAAATCAGACTTGGCGGTTACAATAGCTATTTTGGAAAAGAAAGCTTCAGAGCATATATGGGAATAAAAATCGATCAGACCGATCGATCGAAAATTATAGAAGTGGTTGAAATTATGTATTTTTCAACATTTGCATGGATTGTTTGTAATGTACTGATCGGATATTTTTTCTAAGGCGGGTGAATCATATGAAATCAAGAATTGTTATTGCCGGTGTTAACAGTGGCTCCGGAAAAACTACAATCACCAGTGGACTAATGAGATTGTTTACCCAGAAAGGGTACCATGTTCAGGGTTTTAAGTCCGGGCCGGATTATATTGACCCTAGCTATCACGGTGTTGCGACCGGTAAATTTTCTAAAAATCTTGACACCTGGATGCTGGGCGAGGATCTTGTTAAAGAATTATTGATAAAAAATAGTCAAGATGCAGATTTGAATATTATTGAGGGTGTTATGGGGCTATTTGACGGAAGAAGTGGTTCGGAAGAAACCGGGAGCACATCACATCTGGCCAAACTGACCAGCTCTCCTGTCATTTTGGTATTAGATGCCCGTTCAATAGCTCGAAGTGCTGCAGCCATTGTCTATGGTTTTATGCATTACGATCCTGATTTAAACGTAAAAGGCGTTATTTTAAACAAGGTAGCCAGCCAAAGGCATCTTACCATACTCGAAGATGCTATAAAGCCTTTAGGCATTGAAATAATAGGACATGTGATGCGAAACGAAAAGCTTGCGATGCCAGAGAGGCATCTTGGACTGATTCCTGCTACTGAAATGGATCATCTTGATGATCAACTCGACTATATTGCTTCAGAACTAGAAAAAACAATCGATACGGACAAGCTTATGGCCATTGCGGCTGAAGCTCCCGATATGCCGGAACCGGATACCTTGATGTTTAATCAGAAGCAACATAATCAATATGCGGAGCAGTCTGTTAAAATCGCTTATGCTTTTGATAAAGCGTTTTCCTTTTACTATCATGACGGCCTTGATTATTTAAGACATTTAGGAGCCGAACTCATTGAAGTCAGTCCGTTATTCGATCAAAAACTGCCAGAAGATATTTCAGGATTAATTCTTGGAGGAGGATTTCCGGAATTATTTTTAGAGGAACTACGAAATAATGCTGCTTTTGTTAGTGATCTGACAGCAAAGTATAAGGAAGGGTTGCCAATATTTGCCGAATGCGGTGGTTTTATGTACATGAATAAGACCATCAGTGATTTTAATTCGAAAGCGACCACGATGCTTTCCTTTATTCCCGGTGAAATAGAAATGACAACAAAACTAGTTGCTATGGGATATCGCCAGGGTAAATTACTCCAGGACTGCATTATCGGAAAAAAAGGAGATCTTGTAAAAGGTCATGAGTTTCATTACAGTCGTTTTAACATTGACGATAATGATGCACAATTTTCCATGCAATATCTTGAAAACGAAAAACAGGACGGGTTTTGCACAGAGAACATGTTTGCTTCCTATTTGCATTTTCATTTTGCTGCTAATCCGGATGCGGCTAAAGCCTTTCTTGATAACTGCGTTTCGTTTAAGCAAGCGGAAGGCGAATAAAAATGAAAAGTTTAATTGTGGCCGCTCAGTTCTTAACAAGAATTCCCATCAAACACAATATGGAAGTAAGTGATAAAGATTTTGGCGATTCGCAGAAAGCCTTTATTTTTGTTGCGCTGTTTACCGGAGCAATTATGTCCGGATCCTATTACATACTTAAATTTCAGGTGCCACCGCTAGTTCTTGGAGTTGTTCTTCTCGTTTTGGAAATTGTGATTAATGGTGGATTACTTCTTGATGGTTTTATGGATACGAGTGATGGAATTTTTTCTGCAAAACCAAGAGAGCGTGCGCTTGAAATTATGAAAGACAGTCGTGTCGGTGCACACAGTGTGACAACAGTGTTATTGCTGTTTTTAGTAAAGTTTGCTGTGTATGCGTCACTTCATCATGTTTGGAATCCTTATCTCTTTTTATTGCTGGCTCCAATGGTCGGTAAGTGGTTTATGATGTTTGTGATTACTTTTTTCCCTTACGCACGATCGGAAGGGATTGGAAAATTTTTTAAAGATCAAAACAAATTACTTTATTTTTGGGTAAGCACTTTTATTCTTTTGCTTACCTCGATTTTGTTATTACCGCATTACATGATCATTTCAGGAATCATTATCACATTCCTTTTGTGTTTTGCTCTTGCAGTAAAGATAAATACCTTTTTAGGCGGACACACCGGAGATACTTATGGTGCGATGAGTGAAACAGCACAGGCAGTATTTATGCTGATTATGTTTTTTTTGTTATAATTAAGGAGTGAACATTGTTGGAGGTTTCTATTAAAGTTCCCGGAAGCTGTGGTGAATTAATTCAGGGGATGCTTAACCAGGTTAATTTTCTGGTTACTTGTCCGATTGATTGCTATTCCGTAGTGACCATAAAAAAAAGTGATTGTCTTGGTATTACTGTCGATGTACCTGAAAAAAACAAACTGATTACTGCTGTAAAACAAGCCATCAAAATCATGGAAATCGATCCTGATCAAGGATATGAGATTGTTGTTTCTTCGGATCTGACTGTCGGAAAAGGCATGGCCAGCAGTACAGCTGATATGACAGCAGCTATTCTTGGTGTTGCTTTAATAAACGGCAAACAAGCTGATGAGACGTTAATCAGTCGTATACTGCTTGATATCGAACCATCTGATGGTATTTTTTACAATGGGATTGTGGCTTTTGATCATATTCACGGTTCTTTCTGTGAAAAAGTTGGTGATTCATTTCCGGCTAATTTTTTGATCTATGATTATGGTGGTGAAATAGATACCATCGCCTTTAATGCCAATCCTTTACTGCAATCCATAAACCTTGAAAAACAACCTGTGATAAAAAAAGCGTATGAGCTTTTAAAAACAGCTTTCGATCATAAAGATATCCGCACGCTAGGTCAGGCAGTGACCATCAGTGCCATAGAAAATCAAAAATTACTTTATAAAAAAGATCTTGAAGACATTATTTTGCTGTCATCTGATTGTGGTGCTTATGGCATCAATGTCGCTCATAGTGGAACTTTGATTGGTATTGTTAATAATGAAGCAACCGATCTAACTCGGTTACAGGAAAAAATGCATCTTTTCTATCCGGAATTAACCTGTCTTGGAAATTTTAGTTTGGTTAATGGGGGATACGAATACGTAATAAAAGGAGAGTCATAAATTGAATCAGATTAACCACGGTGGAAACATTGGATACTATGCAAAAAAATATGATATTTCACCAAATTTAATTATGGATTTTAGCGCTAACATTAATCCCCTGGGACCTAAAGAGAGTACGCTGAGGATTATCAGTGAGCAGATATATCAGATTAAACATTACCCGGAAACGGACTCGGAGAGTCTTAAGAAAATAGCTGCCGATACATTAAACCTCTGTGAAGAAAACATTATTTTTGGAAATGGTGCCACAGAACTTTTGTTTTTATTGATGCACTACAAAAAACCGGCTAATGTATACATTCCATACCCTACATTTTCTGAATACGAGCTTGCAGCCAAAGCGGTACAGGCTAACATTCATTTTTTCCCGCTGACAGACAATTTTCAGAAGGCTGACTGGCGATTTCTTGAAAATATCGAGAGTGGCAGCATTATTTTCATCTGCAATCCCAATAATCCTACCGGATCATTGTTTAGTAAAGAAACCTTGAAAGAAGTTACTTCTGCAGCGAAAGAAAAAAATGCATTTGTCATGATTGATGAATCTTTTATTGATTTTCTTGAAGAATCTAATAGTATGAGAACGGAGATAAAAAATAACCCGAATATTATCATTCTTTATTCTTTGACTAAAATTTACTCCATACCGGGCTTGCGACTGGGAATGATGATGGCGGATCCATTGCTGATTAAGGAATTACACAAAATTAAAGATCCCTGGAATGTTAATTGTCTTGCACAACTCATTACAAAAGATCTTCTAGAGGACAGAGACTTTATCATTAACACTAAAGCTTACTTTTATAAAGAGCGCAAACGAATGGTGGATGCTTTACAAAAGGTACCGGATCTGATCTTGTATCCGCCTTCAGCAAACTATATTTTCGCAGAAATAACAGGCCTGCAAACAGCCTCGGAGTTGCAGGAATATTTAATACAACATAAAATTATGATAAGAAATTGCAGTAATTACCAAGGCCTAACTGATAAATATTTCAGGATTGCCATAAAAAATGATGATGAAAATGATGTGTTGATTAAACATATTTCCGATTTTTTTACGAAAAAAAAATAATGGGGTAGAGACTACTATGACAAGAATACTATTTGTAAGGCATGGGCATACCTACTGGAATGAACAAAAAAGATACCAGGGGTTTGCAGATATCGAATTAAATTCTCAAGGCATTTCAGAATCTCAAAAGCTTTCAAAAAGACTTGCGATTGAGCCAATAGAAGCTATTTATTCAAGTCCTTTAAAAAGAGCGATGCAAACAGCAGATATTGTAAATAAAAATTTCTCTAAAGATATTATACAAAATGAAAATCTTAAAGAGATTAACTTTGGGGACTGGGAAGGTTTGCGTTTTGATGAAATCGTAAACCAGTATCCTGAATTGAGCCAACAATGGATTCGAAATCCCGATAAGATGAGGCCACCAAAAGGAGAAAATTTTTTAGATCTTCAAAAAAGAGCCATTATCGCTTTTGAAGAAATTTATAACGCCAACAAAGGGAAAAATGTCCTGATTGTTTCTCATGGTGGCTTGATCAGCGTTTTGATTTGTCATATTCTTCAGATAGAGTTAGCCGGGCTGTGGCGCTTTATTGCAGCCAACACAGGGATTAGCGTTATAGAAGAAAGAAACCAGGAATTGTTTTTGACAACATTTAATGAATATTCACACTTAAAATTGTTTAAGTCTGATTAAAAACACTATGATCAGGGTAACTAATATAAAGGGGGTAGGGTATGCATATGTCTGCAGAAAATCAGAACCGCTTGTACCAGTCATTTGAAAAAAAAGCAGAAAAAATCATTGATAACAATGAAAAAACCAGCAAATTATTAGATGAAGCACTTTTTAAAGTTGAAAATATCAGTAAAGGTCCTGTTGATGAGGTTTGGGATCATGTCATATTATTTGTTGAATTAATGAAAGATTGGATAACAGGAAAATACAGAAATATGCCGATCGGATCCATTATTATGATTGTAGCTACGTTACTTTATTTTTGCTCAAAGAAAAAAAGAATACCCAAGTTTATTCTTGGAATGGGTTATATCGATGATATTGCAATGATTTCATTTACGTTCAGGCAGATTCAGACAGACATCGATAAATACCTGGTGTGGAGAAATATTAGAGACATTAACAGCTCTATTTAATTAATTATATTTTACAAGGAGGAAGAATTTATGTTTTATTTTAACGACAAAAAAAGAAGAGAACTTGAAGAATACTATGAGGCAAAGGCTCAGAGAGATCAGGCTGCAAGTGCTGCCTGGGGAGCTATTATTGGGGTAGGTGTAGGTACATTAGTCGGACTGTTGTATGCTCCTAAGCCTGGTACAGAAATGAGAGAAGAATTAGCTAAAAAAAGCATGGAAACCTATGAGTATGCTAAAGAAACTGCTCAGGATGTAAGAGAAACGGCTATGCATACTGCTGAAGATATTAAGCAAAGAGCAGAAGAAACAGGCCAGGTTTTAAAAGCCAAAGCAGAAGAATTAAGAGAATCATTTACAGGTACTTATGAAGATATTGAAGCCGAAATTATAAGTGAAATTGAAGATCTTGAAGAAAAAGCTAAAGACCTAACAGGAAAAGCTAAAAAAGAAGCGGAAGAGGCTATTAAAGATCTTGAAGAAAAAGCTGATGAATTAAAGGCTGAAGCAAAAAACAAAGCTGCTTTTGCAAAGTCTAAAGCTACTGATATCAAAAAAGAAGCTAAAGAGATTGCTGAAGATGCAAAAGAAGTTGCTGAAGAAAAAGCTGATGAAATCGAAAGTAAAGTTAAAAAATAAAAAATTGGAGTTGAGACAATCGTGATTTCTATTATTGACTTAGGCTACTTTGTTGTTTTTGCTTTACTTGCCGCGTTATTGATCTATTTGATCATTACATTGAAAAATATTAATGATCTGTTAAACGAAACAAAGAAAATAGCAGCTGACAATGAGAAACACTTGGAAGCTACTTTAGAGAATGTTTCATCGAACACTAAAAACATCGATTTAATCACTGAAGATGTAAACCGAATGAGTACACTGGTAAAAACAGGTTTGGAAAGAGCCGACAAAAGTTTTGATACTGTAGAAAAAAATATTAAAGGCTCCGCTGAAAGTGTGCGTCATAATGTGGAGGAATCAATCGGAACCGTTCGTCAGAATGTAGAGGAATTAGCCTCATATATCCGCTTAGTCACTAAAGTTGTGGAATCTTTCGCAGGTATTTTTGGCAAAAAAAAATAGGCATTTAAAAACAATCAAAAGCCATATATCAAAAAGCTGTAACTTTTTTGTTACAGCTTTTTTTTGTGTTTTCTCTCATTTTCATATAAAATATAGAGGTTATAAAAAAGAAAATGAACATTGGGGGCAACATCATTGCAGAAAAAATATCAAATCATTACGTTCGGATGTCAGATGAACGAGCGTGACAGTGAATATATAGCCGGCACTTTGGAAACTCTGGGTTATCAGAAAACAGAGAAAATTCAAGATGCGGACGTTGTTTTTTTAAATACTTGCTGTATAAGAGAAAAAGCAGAAAATAAAGCATTAAGTTTGCTTGGTGAAATACGGAAAATCAAGAAAATTAATAAAGATCTTATTATCGGCGTGGCAGGATGCATGACTCAGCAAGAAGGAAAAGCTAAAAAAATGAAGGGTGATATGAAGTATGTCGATATCATTCTTGGTACACATAATCTTCATGAATTAGAACGTATGCTCAATCTTGTTCTACAGGGAAAAGGCCAGCAAGTCTCAGTGTGGGAATCAGAAGGTGATGTAGTCGAAGGGATGTCCGACTCGCAAGCCTATCCATTTAAGTCTTTAATCAATGTTGTTTATGGCTGCAATAATTTTTGTACCTATTGTATCGTTCCCTATGTACGCGGACGAGAAAGAAGCCGGGAGCCTGAATCTATTGTTAAAGAAATTACAAAGAAAGCTTCTGAAGGCGTTAAAGAAGTAATGCTTTTAGGTCAAAATGTAAATTCATACGGAAAAGATTTCAAAACCCGTTCTTATCAGTTTTCTGAGTTGATCAGGGATCTTCAAGACGTAGAAGGGCTTGAAAGAATACGCTATATGACTTCTCATCCCAGAGATTTTAATGATTCACTTATAGAAGCCATTGCTGCTAGTGCAAAAGTAACGGATCAGTTCCATCTTCCTGTACAGTCTGGTAGTAACGCTATTTTAAAGCGCATGAACCGTGGGTATACCAGGGAATATTATCTTGAATTGGTTAAAAAAATAAAAAAAATACGTCCTGAGGCGGCACTGACAACCGATATTATTGTTGGTTTTCCCGGAGAAACAGAGAAGGATTTTGAAGAAACCATCGAACTGGTAAAATCAGTTGGCTTTGCTTCAGCTTTTACTTTTATGTATTCTCCAAGAAAAGGAACACCGGCTTTTGATTTTACCGATCAGGTGCCTCTGGCAGATAAAAAGAGAAGAATTCAGGAGTTAAATCGTTTGGTAAGTGAACTTGAATTAAAATATAATAAAAATCTGGAAAATCATGTCTTAAAATGTTTGATTGAAGGTAAGTATAAAGAAGACGGTAAGCTTATTGGAAAAACATCTGGTTATCGAAGTGTGGTCCTTGAGGGTGATGATTCTTTAATAGGTCAGATCGTTGATGTGAAAATTTATCAGACAGGAAAACAACTGCTTGGAAAGCTTGCATAGCGGTAATTTAAAAAGGAGGTTATTGTACTATGATTATTAACAAAGCTCTGGAAATGTCTGTAATGATAAAAGAATCAGAAGAACTCCGGCGCTATCAGGAAGCAAAAAAAGCACTATCCGAAAATCCTCAACTAGAATATGACCTTTTGTTTTATTTGAGTCTGATGGAAGACATGGAAAGATCCGACATGTCTTTTGAGAATCTTGATTCGGAGAAACAAGATGAAATAGAAGCGTTAGAAACATTTTTTTCAGAAAACAAGACCATTCAGAATTATTTAGCAAGCGAGGCTGAGGTAAAACAGATGCTGACAATGATAAATGCGATCATTAATAAAGCCATAAATTAAAACAAAACAAAATTAAAAACAAAAAACCAGCGCAAAGCTGGTTTTTTTTATAGTATTTACTTTATAATAGAGAGAATAGTCATTGTATTTTTTTGGAGGAATCTATGTACGAACACACCCCTATGTTACGACAATTTAAACAAATAAAAGAGCAGCATCAAGATTGCATTTTATTTTTCCGTTTAGGAGATTTTTATGAGATGTTCGGTGATGATGCTGTTATTGCTTCAAAAGAACTTGATATTGTACTAACAGCAAGAGATGCGGGCGCCGGTACTAAAATTAATATGTGTGGTGTTCCCTATCATTCGGCTGAAAATTATATCGCTACCCTGATTAGTAAGGGATACAAAGTGGCTATTTGTGAGCAAACAGAAGACGCTTCGCTGGCAAAAGGCATTGTAAAAAGAGAGGTTGTCAGGATTATCACACCGGGTACGCTGATTGAAGGAAAACTTCTATTAGATAATCAGAATAATTACCTTCTTTCTTTGTATAAAAGCCGCTCATCAGTTTGTGGCTTATCAGCCACAGATATATCCACTGGAAATTTTTTTACCACTGAATTAGAAAGCGAACGAGAATTAATCGATGAAATTATGAAATACAATCCTTCAGAGATTATTTGCTCAAAAAAAGATGAGCCATACTTTACAACGATCATAGAGAGCTTTAATAACCGGATCTGTCTGAATCAACATTTTGATTATGCTTTTAGTTATCCCTATGCACAGGAAAAAATATTAAATCAGTTAAAGCTGCAGTCACTAACAGCGATCGGGTTAGCTGATTATAAAAGTGCTGTTATATCAGCCGGTGCTGCGTTAGATTATTTAACATACAATCATAAAACATCACTTAACAATATTTTTGAGATACAATACTATCAAAATCATCAGCAAATGATACTTGATTATCCGACAAAAAAAAATCTTGAGCTCTTTGAATCTAATAATATGAATAAAAAGAACGCTCATTTGCTTTCTGTGTTGGACGATACTAAAACAGCAATGGGTGGAAGAAAGCTTAAATCATGGCTGTCGCAGCCATTGACAAACAGGGATATGATCCAAAAACGTTTAAACAGAACCAAATCATTTCTTGCTCAATTTGATTTGTCACGATCACTTCGTTCTTTACTTGATGAGATCTATGATCTTGAAAGAATCACAGCTAAAATAACCTATGAAACTGCTAACGCTAAAGACCTGATGGCACTAAAAAAATCCGCTGCTGTGATGCCTGAAATAAAGCGTTTTCTTTTAGAATCTAACGATCCGGAACTTAAAGATGTCAGTAATAGTATAGACGATTTATCGGCGCTGTTTTCTTTACTTAAAGAAAGCATTAGTGAGGATCCACCCTTTACTGTAAGGGAAGGCGGTCTTATTAAAGATGGATATCACAATGAAATTGATGACTTGCGGGATATTTCAAGAAACGGGAAAACATGGATAGCCGGACTTGAGAAATCCGAACGGGAAAAGACTGGGATAAAGAATTTAAAAATTGGTTTTAATAAAATTTTTGGTTATTATTTTGAGCTTACCAAGTCAACTATCGGGCAGGCTCCGGATTATTTTATAAGAAAGCAGACTTTGGCTAACGCTGAACGTTATATCACTCCTGAATTAAAAGAAATGGAAGCAAAAGTTATTGGTGCTGATGATGCAATTAAGAAATTAGAATACACCGTTTTTACAGAGATTCGAAATCATATTAAAGAATCGCATATGAAAACGATCATGAATACTGCTGAATCATTGGCTGAAATTGATGTCCACCTGTCTTTTGCCGGTGTGGCTCAAAAAAATAATTTTACATGTCCTGTCCTTAGTGAGGATCAGACAATTATGATCGAAGCACTAAGACATCCGGTGGTTGAAGTAAACCTGGAAGGACAATGGTATACCCCAAATAATGCCTATCTGGATCAGCATCAGAATAACTTTTTAATCATTACCGGTCCTAATATGGGCGGAAAAAGCACCTATTGCCGAAGCATCGCCATTGCCGCAATTTTAGCGCAGATCGGATCATTTGTTCCTGCCCGGCATGCAGTATTGCCTGTTTTTGATCGTGTTTTTGCCAGGATTGGTGCTAACGACGATCTTTCTACAGGACAAAGTACGTTTATGGTTGAAATGAATGAAGTTTCTAACATTATTAACCAGGCAACCGATCAAAGTCTGATTATTCTTGATGAAGTTGGCAGGGGAACCAGTACGTATGATGGATTATCTTTAGCCTGGGCCATCACCGAATATATCAGCCAGAAAATAAAAGCTAAAACACTTTTTGCTACGCATTATCATGAATTAACAACCCTAGATGATAAGTATCAAAACATAAAGAATCTACAGGTCAAAGTGGAAGAAGATGGTCAGGATATTATTTTCCTTCATGAAATAGGTCCGGGAAAAGCTGACCGAAGCTACGGAATACAGGTAGCACAACTAGCTGGCCTGCCACGAACAATTATAAGACAGGCTAAAAAAATACTTTCAGACCTGGAAAAAGATCAGAATCAGTACCGGCAAATTTCAATTGAACAACTTATGGATGATCTGACAATACAGGATGACACCTCTGAAGCAGACATAGATGTGGATACATACAAACGTTATTCAGACTTATGCAATCTGATTGATCAACAAGATCTAAACCAGACAACGCCTCTTGAAGCTTTGGCGTTACTTTCTGATATAAAAGATCGTCTGAAAAAAAAGGAGGGGTGGTAATATGATTCTTGGCATAGACGTTGGTGGTACCTATACTGATGCGGTACTTTTGACTGATAAAAAAATTGTAAAAAGAATAAAAGTAAAAACAAATCATGAGGACTTGCTTTCATCCATTAAGGAAGTAAAAAAACAAATGCAGATTTCTGATGAATATTTGCCGGAAAAGATTATTGTCAGTACCACTTTAATGACGAACTTTATTAAAGAAAAAAAATATTCTGACACTGCATTACTATTGATACCCGGACCGGGAATGACTTATCGTAAAAAGATGTTTCCTTTCCCCTACAAAATTATAAAAGGTGGGGTTGATTTTCAGGGCAGAGTGTTTGAAAAAATTAATCCCGCTGAGATCATCGACAATGTCCATCAATTAATTGAGCAGGGTATCAAAAAAATAAG
>SKKY01000001.1 GCA_007123515.1 Clostridia bacterium | reverse complement strand
TCTGATTTGATTTTCCTCATCGAGAATAATGTCAATTGCCGTTTCAAGTTCTTTGACCGGTTCAATTTCAGTTATAATCGTCTTTAATAACGGAGCTTCATACTGTAACTTTCGATTGAAAAAATTAGTCACATTTTTTGCTGCATAAAGATTCTCTCTGACTTTTCCAATATCTTCTTTTTGAAGGATTCCGCCTTTTTCAGCTAAACTGATCGCTCTGTAGGTATCAGCAATTCCCGCTAAAGGCAGTGTACCATCATATCGTAGAATCAAAACGGCTTCTGATGTTTCTTTCTGCCAGGTAACAATCCGCTCTTTATCTGTTGATGGAATAAGGTTATTAATCACTTCTTTTGCCAGATCTGAACTGCATTTTTTTTGAAGCATTTCTATTATTTTTTCATATTCAAGCTTTGTAAAAGAATTTTGATTCATTATTATTCAACACCTCTGAAAAAATGACCTGCTGTCAGTCCCCTCGGAGAAAGAGCGCTTATTTTTTCTATCTTTTCTTTCGTGATTGACATAGCATTACTATGATTAAATAATTCTGTCTGTTCTTTATATAATGCAGTCTTTATTTGTATCTTTTCTGGAGAATCTGTCCGAGCTTCTATTCTTAGAACATCTACCGGACTCTTCATAATTTTTTCAAGATCCCTAAACAAGGATAATTCCTTAGCGTTATAAATATACATTCTGCAGTCATTATCAAAGGCCAGAGGAAAATGATATTTTTTTCTGTCTTTTATATACTGTGGTGAATTACAAGGCATAGAAGCCTTGCTTTTTTTATCGCATAGCGATAAGGCCGAATTCATACAATATTCAGTCGTTAGTACAGGGAAATTTCCCTGTACTATGATTTCTTTTTCTGCTTCCGAATCAGCCATTTGACTGATTTGCTGTAATGACAACTCCGGAGATAACGTAACTCTTTTTACCTTGTTTTCCCTTAAAAATTCGACTGCATATGAATTATATACATTCAGGGTAAATTCAGCAGCATGTCGTATCTGATCAGACAATGCCATATGTCCAATATTAGAAATAGAAAAAAAACGACCCCCGGCATCCATAATCTCTGCTATTTTTTTTTGATAATCGGTAATTTTCTTTTCTTTGATTAAAGGAGGCACGATAAAAACCAGCTCTGTATGATCGCCCGTATACGATAGTGTCTTTTTTATATCTTCATTTGTAAGCGACGGATATTGACGGAATGTGTCAAGATACAGATAGACAATATCTGCACCACCTTTAACAGCAGACTCTACTGCATCAACCGTACTAACCGATACAGCAATTTTTTTGGGAATCAGCGACTTTTTCTGTTTTGTTAATTCAGGTTTTCTTTTTATAAAGACCTCATGATCCGGTAATTGCAATGTATTATACTCAGCAATCCGCAACTCTTCAAGTTTTGAGACAAAATCTTTCCTGATCGCATTTAACTCCCGTAAGGGAACGATAAGATCTGTTTGGATATCAGCACTCAGCTCTTGTAATACAAAAGGCGTATTCCCCAATCTGGATAGCTGTTCAATGATAATTTCTTCAGATAAGGGTCTATTGATTGCTTTTTCAAGAGGAATGGTTCCTTTGCCTGCAACATGGTAACCCTCTTCATCAATTACTTCATAATGGACAGGCTGAAATTCTTCAAGCCACACTTTTACATTAATCCCGGATTTTTTACTGACTCGTTCCGAAGAAAAAGTATCCCGGGCTTTTCTGTTTAACTCTGAGTCCCTTATCTTGTAGACAAGCTGGCCTAGTCTCGCCCGGCCTTTGCTGGCCAACATAATCGTCTGACCGGCTATCGCTTTTTCTGTTTCGCTTTTTTGACCTGGAAAATCGGTAACGGTGCCATTGATCTCTCCATCCTCAGATTGCAACAGATAACCGTCACCTTTTGAAACATCTTCAAAAAGCTTAACTTCAAAGCCGCCCCTTTTAAAACCAACGACTTTACCCATCAGCGTCCCTGCATGATTGGGCTTTTCAAAAGACATTGACATTTGATCGGGTTTGCCGAAGTAATGGCCGCTAGTGTTTCCTCTGCTGAAAGTCTGCTCTAATTCTTTTATATCTTTAGGGTCAATCATAAAAGCAGCCGGATCTTTTATATAATTATCAATCGCTTTACGATAATGACTGGTTACTATCGCCACATATTCCGGCCTTTTCATTCTGCCTTCAAGTTTTAGTGAATTGACACCGCTTTTGATAATATCCGGTATATATTCAATCATTCTGAGATCTTTTGTGCTTAAAAGGTATTCCTGATTTTTTTGATTCCTGGAAAGCTCCGAGCTTTGCTCATAAAGCTGATATGGCAACCGGCAAGGCTGGGCACAACGCCCCCTGTTTCCACTTCTGCCTCCGATCATACTACTCATATAACAAATTCCGGAATAACTGACACATAAAGCACCATGAGCAAACATTTCAATCTCAATCGGGACTTTTTTTCGGATATCGGCAATATCCTTCAGGCTGGTCTCGCGGGCCATAACAACCCTGCTAAATCCCATATTATAAAGTGCTGAAGCGCCAAGACTGTTATGAACTGTCATTTGCGTACTGCCATGTATTGGCAGCTCAGGCAGCATCTTTTGAGTCAGGTAGATAACACCAGGATCCTGAACAATGAGCGCATCGATTCCAGCCTGGGCAACTTGGTAAAGATAGTCCGGATAGGCATTTGTTTCTGAATCATTCATCAAGGTGTTGACCGTCAGATAAACCCTGACAGATCTCCTGTGGGCCTCTTTTACGACATCAGAAAGTTCTTCAAGCTTAAAGTTCTCAGCAAAATACCGGGCACTAAATTCCTCTGTTCCTAAATATACCGCATCTGCACCATTTTCTATGGCCGCACGCAAGGACTGCGCCGAACCGGCAGGAGCAAGCAACTCTATTTTTCTGATACAAGCCACCTCCTAGTCTCTTAGTTTAGCGGCAAAGGTTTCTTCTAACACTTGCTTGATCTTTTCAATAATGATACTCACTTCATCATCCGTCAATGTCCGGTCCTCAGCCTGGAACTGAAGTGAGAAGGCAATACTTTTCTTTCCTTCAGGAATCTGTGCACCCTGATATAAATCAAATACCTCTACGTTGCGAAGCAATTCTCCGCCTGTTTTTTCAATAGTCTCAACAATTTGTCCGGCTCTGATCTGATCATCAATCAAAATCGCCAGATCTCTGTTCATCCCGGGATATTTCGGAAGATACCGGTAACTTATTTTTTCCTCACAGGATGTAATGATGGTATCTAAGTGCAACTCGGCCATATAGTTCCTGCCGGAAAGACTGTAATTATCAGCGACTTTTGGATTCAATTCACCGATGTATCCGATAAAAGTGCCCCCAAGAAGAATTTTTGCGCAACGCCCGGGATGATACTCACCGGAATCATTAGCGGGTACATATTCAATATCATTTATTTTTAGGCTGGAGAACAAAGCATCGATCATCCCTTTAATATAATAGAAATCAATCTCTTCCGCTTTATTTTTCCAGTCTCCGGCCATTCTCCCTCTGCCAAAGACAGACAATTTCATTTCTTCTTCAGGCAGTTCCGTTTTTTCCGGAAATCCATTTTTGTAATAAACTTTTCCGACTTCAAAAGTTAAAAGATTTTCTGATTTTCGGTTATGATTTCGCAATGCATTATCAAGAATTCCCGGAATCAAAGTGGTTCGCATAACTCCTTGTTCTTCAGATAAGGGATTTAGCACTTCTACAACATTTCTGCGAAGATCATTTTCCGGCAACAATATCTTATCCAGATGATTACGGTTAATAAAGCTATAGGTAATAATTTCATTAGCACCTGCTGCTTTTAGCACTTCAAAGATTCTTGTACGGATCTTTTGTTCTGTGTTTCTTGCCCCTTTATGTGTATCTCCGTAAGGAAGTGTTACCGGAATGTTTTCCAGACCAAAAATGGAGGCCACCTCCTCTATCAAATCTTCCTCGATTCGTAAATCAGGCCTGAAAGCAGGAATTTGAAAAATTACTGAATCACCATTATCCTCCACCATTTCAAGCTGTAAACTTTTTAATATATCTTTTATTTCTTCATTTGTTAGGGAAGTACCAAGAAGCTGATTAACTTTCGTAAATCGCAAAGAGACTCTGGCTCTCTCTATTGGATTTGGATAAACATCTGTCTCAGATTCGTGCGGAATTGCGCTTGAAATTTCAGAAAGCAACTGAGCTGCTCTTTGAGCTGCCACTTTTGTCTGCTCGTAATTAATGCCTTTTTCAAACCTGGCAGAGGCCTCTGATCGCAAACCTAACTTTGTTGATGTTTTTCTGACACTAACAGGGTTAAAATATGCCGACTCGATAAGAACCGTCTGTGTTTTTTCCGTCACCTCTGAATTCTCGGCACCCATAACACCAGCGATCGCCACTGGTCTAGCAGCATCACAAATAAGTAGCATCGTGTCATCAAGCGTTCGTTCTTGTTCATCTAAAGTGACAATCGTTTCCCCTTTTTTTGATCTTCTGACAATAATCTGTTGTCCCTGAAGTTGTTCATAATCAAAAGCATGCAGTGGCTGACCCAGTTCAAGCAGAACATAATTGGTAACATCCACCACGTTGCTGATCGGTCTGATTCCAGCATTTCTAAGCTTATTCTGCACCCAAAAAGGTGATGGCCCAACCTGAATATTTTCTACAATTTTCCCTACATATCTGGGACAATCTTCCGGTGCTTCAATTTTTATGTCTATACCTTTATCTGATTCAGTAATGACTTCATTAAAAGCAATATCCGGGAATCGTACCCGTGATCCGGTAATAGCAGCTACCTGTCTGGCTACATTAATAAGGCTCAGGCAATCCCCGCGATCCGGTGTCAGATCAAGTTCCATTACATAATCATCAAGATCAAGATACGCTATCGCATCAGAACCAATGGGAGCATCCGTATCTAAAACCAATATGCCATCTCTTTGCTCGGGCAAAAGCCATTCTGAAGAAATGCCAAGTTCCTTAGCTGAGCAAATCATCCCTTCAGAGTCTACACCTCTTAGTTTTGCCGCTTTAATTGTAAAATCACCAGGTAATGTGGCACCGATTTTCGCAAAAACAATTTTTTGACCTTTCGCTACATTTATCGCTCCGCAAACCACCGGGTACTCACCTTGACCATCTGATACTTTACATAAAGATAATTTATCAGCATTCGGGTGTTGCTCACAGGAGATGACTTCTCCTATTACAATATCACTTAATTCTTCTGAAAGATTGGTAATTCCCTCGACCGCAATTCCGGAAGAAGTCAGCTTTTCTGCTAAGGTTTCCGGAGTCAGATCAAAATCAACATATTCTTTTAACCATTTATAAGATAAATTCATTATTATTTCACAGCTCCTCTATTAAAATTGACTTAAAAATCTGACATCATTTTCATAAAACAAACGCAAATCATTGATTCCGTATTTTAGCATGGCAATTCTTTCTACGCCCATTCCAAAAGCAAACGCTGAAACTTCCTCGGGATCATATCCACCGTAACGCAGTACATTCGGATGAACCATACCTGAACCTAGTATTTCAAGCCAACCTGTTTGTTTGCAAACTCTGCACCCTTTTCCTCCACACATAACACAGGAAATATCAACTTCTGCACTTGGTTCAGTAAATGGGAAAAAACTTGGGCGAAGGCGAATTTTTTGTTCTGTACCAAACATCTCACGGGCAAAGGTAAGCAGCACTCCTTTTAAATCGCTCATTCTTATATTCTTATCTATGACAAGGCCTTCAATTTGATGGAACATCGGAGAATGCGTCGCATCATCATCTCTCCTGTATACTTTACCCGGACAAATGATTTTTAGAGGGATCTCTGATTTTTTTTCAATCATAGATCGGATCTGAACCGGTGAAGTGTGAGTTCTTAACAAGACTTCAGGAGTAATATAAAAAGAATCCTGCATATCTCTGGCCGGATGATCTTTTGGCAGATTCAGTGCTTCAAAATTATAAAAGTCGGTTTCTATCTCCGGACCTTCTGCAATTTCAAAACCAAGCCCAATAAAAATATCTTCAGCTTCCATAATGGTTTTTGTTATCGGATGGATGCTCCCTTTTTTCATTTCTCTTCCTGGCAGGGTTACATCAATCGTCTCTTCTTTAAGCTTGTTTTCTAACTCTTTGTTTTTTATCTCCTGCTGTTTTTCAGCAAAAACCTGCTGTAACTCATCTCTGACCTGATTAGCTAATTGTCCAATAACGGGTCTTTCCTCAGCCGATACCTTACCCATCTCTTTTAAAATAGTAGTTAATTCGCCTTTTTTTCCTAAAATTTTCACCTTAAGATCATTTAATTCTTCTGAATTAAAATTTTCTTCTAGTACCTTTTTTGTTTTTTCTTTAATTTCTTCTAGTTGCTGTCTCAAAAAAACCCCTCCTAAAATTCAAAAAAATAAACCTTCTCCCCAATACAGGGGCGAAGGTTAGATCGCGGTACCACCCTAATTCAGCTTTACACTATATGATAAAGCCATCTCAAGTATCGGTAACGGTGATAAGCCGGCTATACCTACTGTTATTTCAGCATTGCAATTCCGGGACGAAATCCTGATTATATCACTTTAGCTGAGGCTTTCAGTCCAACGACCCCAACTCCCTTTGTAAAGAACGATATAACGGCTTCCCTTCATCATCTTTTTCATATTGATATGAAATTATACCATAAATTATTAATAATTTTCAAATTAATTTTTCTGACAAAACTGTTCTTTACTAAGACTATACATAATAATTCCTGCTGCCACGGCTACATTTAATGACTCCGCTTCCGTATTCATCGGAACTGACAC
>SKKY01000132.1 GCA_007123515.1 Clostridia bacterium | reverse complement strand
TCTGGTGATTTGATTCAAACCGAATATTCTGATAGGCAAACTGAGTCATCTTAAATCTATCCATCGAAACACCTTCGAAGAAATTATTTCGCAACCCATCAATATCAGCACCTGATCTTAGAAGATCGGCAGCAATCCGATGTGTTCTTTCTGTGGTATTGCTGTAAATAAACGATCCGGTATCTGTACTGATTGCGGTATAAATTGCGGTTGCAATATTACTGTCCAACTCAATCTTTAAGACCTGCAGTATATCATAGATAATCTCGCCAGTGGCTGATGCTTTTGTATCAACCAAATTGTAAGTTGCGAAAAAATCATTACTGATATGGTGATCAATATTAATGGTTATCCCTTCAGAAATAGGAAATCCAGGTCTTGTGCCGTCGGCACAATCCACATAGACAACCGTGATTTTTGAAAGATCCTGACCCATATAGATCTCCATTTTTTCAGACATGGGTAAAAAAGCCAGATAATCAGGAATTTCACCCAAATTGTAATAGGTGACTTTCTTTCCGGCCTTTTCCAAAGCCAGCCCCAAACCTAGCTGAGAACCAATGGCATCACCATCCGGATCCTTATGGGAAACAATAGCTATCTCATCAGATTCCTCCAGAACATTAAGAATTTGATTCATTATCTGGGGACTCCTTTTTTAAATCGGACAGGATTTTTTCAATATTAGCGCCATACTCTAAAGATTCATCCTTTTCAAATAGCAGCTCAGGAGTAATTCTTGTAGTCATTTTCTGAGATAATTCTTTTTTTATAAAACCTGCTGCTTTCTTTAACGAATCGAGCAATTCAGGATTACCGCCTGTGCTAACAAAGATTTTAGCGTAACTTAAATCATTAGTCAGTTCGACACCGGTAACCACTATCATCGTTTTGAGTGAAGGGTCCTTAAGCTTGGTACTGATGATATGTGCTACTTCTCTTCTAATTTCTTCCTGCAATCTTTTATTTCTAAGTTTTGACATTTAATTTACCTGCTTTCCACGTTGAAAATTAAAGCTCTCGTTTTATTTCCTGCATTTCATAGGCTTCTAGTAGATCGCCTTCTTTAAAATCATTAAAGTTTTTAATGCTGATTCCACATTCGTAACCAGTCTGCACTTCTTTTACATCATCTTTAAATCTCTTCAATGCATCGACCATACCGTCAAAAATGACAACACTGTCACGGACGACTCTGATTTTTGCATGTCTGGTGATTTTACCTTCAGTAACATAGCAACCGGCAATGTTGCCGACTTTTGGCACTTTGATAATCATTCTGACTTCGGCAATACCAAGTTCTTTTTCCTTAATCTCAGGAGAAAGAAGTCCTGATAAAGCAGCTTTTACATCTTCGATCGCATCGTAGATGATTCTGTATAAGCGAATGTCTACTGACTCTTTCTCAGCTGTTCTTCTGGAATTGACATCCGGTCTGACGTTAAATCCAATAATGATTGCATTAGAAGCAGACGCCAGCATAACATCAGTTTCCTTGATGCCACCAACTGCAGCATGAATCACATTAACCCGAACTTCTTCATTGCTGAGTTTATCAAGTGACTGTTTAATCGCTTCTATCGATCCCTGTACATCGGCTTTAATGACAATGTTCAGATCTTTTATTTCGCCATCTTTTATTTTAGCAAAGACATCATCTAATGTTACCTTGCTTCCCTTATTAATATCTTTAACATGTTTTTCTTTATTCTTTCTTTCCACAACCACTTTCGCAAGTCTCTCATCTTCGGCAATCAAAAACTCATCGCCGGCTTCCGGAACATCAGATAGTCCCAAAACCTCTACCGGCATAGATGGTCCGGCCTTTTTAATTTTCTTGCCAACGTAATCAAACATGGCTCTGACTTTACCCATAGAGGTTCCCGCTACAAGGAAGTCACCAACATAAATGGTTCCTTTTTGAACCAAAAGCGTCGCAACACTTCCTCGGCCTTTATCAAGCTTTGATTCAATAACGACACCGCTGGCTCTGCGGTCAGGATTAGACTTTAATTCGGCAACTTCCGAAACCAAAAGAATCATTTCCAGTAAATTATCGATACCATCTCCGGTCATCGCAGAAACAGGTACCATGATGGTATCCCCACCCCAGTCTTCTGAAACAAGTCCATGTTCTGTTAATTCTTGCTTAATTCGGTCAGGATTTGCGCCTGGCTTATCAATTTTATTAATCGCGACAACGATTGGAACTCCGGCTGCTTTAGCATGGTGAATGGCTTCCACTGTCTGAGGCATAACACCATCGTCAGCAGCAACAACTAAAATTGAAATATCTGTAATCTGAGCACCTCTTGCACGCATTTGGGTAAACGCTTCGTGACCCGGCGTATCAAGGAAGGTGATTTTTTGTTTTTTAATTTCTACCTGATAGGCACCAATGTGCTGTGTTATACCACCAGCCTCTGTTGCAATAACATTGGCTGAACGAATTTTATCAAGCAGGGATGTTTTACCATGGTCTACGTGACCCATAATAGTAACAACCGGTGGTTTAGAAACCAGCGTATCTTCGGCATCTTCAATTTCAGCAAATAGTCTTTCTTCTTTTGTTTCCCTTTTCTCAAAGGTTGCATTGTATTCTTCTGCAATAAGCTGAATGGTATCAATATCTAAAGACTGGTTAATCGTGGCCATAATACCAAGATTCATTAACGCTTTAATAATTTCTGTTGATTTTTTTCCAAGTTGGGATGCAAGCTCCGTAACGGTTAGTTCATCTTCAATGATGACATGCCTTTTGACCTCAGGGGCCGGAGTCATCACTTTTCTGGAAACCGGCTTCTGTGGTCTGCCTTTTTTCTTTGGACTATAGACTTTATCCATTGAGACTTTTTCACGTTTATCAGCGATCGTTGTGTCCTTTAGCTTGTCTCTTTTTCTGTTTCCGTAATTAGACTTTGTATCTTTTTCAACTTTTTCCGGTGTAGCTGCTTCAGATCTGAAATCTTTAGTGACGGCCGGTTTTTTATCGCTTTTAAAAGGTGGTCTTGGAGTACCCTGACCCTGTGGTGGTCTGCCGTCCTTTTGATAAGGTGGTCTTTGCCCTTGTTGTGGCTTCTGACCCTGGTATCCGCCTGGTTTGGCATCACGCTGCTGACCTTGTTGTGGCGGCCTGCCATCTTTTTGATAAGGTGGTCTTTGACCCGTCTGACCTTGCTGTGGCTTTTGACCCTGGTATCCGCCTGGTCTAGCATCACGCTGCTGACTTTGTTGTGGCGGTCTGCCATCTTTTTGATAGGGTGGCCTTTGACCCGTTTGGGTTTGTTGTGGCCTTTGACCGGTTTGCCCTTGTTGTGGTGGTCTGCCGTCCTTTTGATAAGGTGGTCTTTGCCCTTGTTGTGGTGGTCTGCCGTCACGTTGTTGATCAGATGCGGGCTTCGTTCCCGTTGGCTTTGCTCCCTGAGGAGGTCTAGTGCCAGTCCCCCTTTGATCATAGGAAGGCCTTGGTGCACCCTGCTGTGGTGGTCTTTGTTGTCTGCTGTCAGGTCTGTCTCTGAAACTAGTTGTTTTGCCTTCCGGCTTTTGTTGGACATCTTTTGCTACATCTTTAGAAGGTTCTTTTTTAGGAGCCTCTGCTTTTTTAGGAGCCTCTGTTTTTACTGGTTTAACAGCTTCTTCTTTTTTTTCTGAATAGATATTTTTTATTGTGGATACATCCTTTTCTGGCAAAGTGCTCATATGATTTTTAACATCAAATCCTTTTGCCTGTAATTTTTCAACAAGATCTTTGCTTGGAACATCGATCTCTTTTGCTAGTTCGTGCACTCTTATTTTTGACAATATCCTTCACCTCCGTAAACTACTTCATTATATTTTTAAGCGACTTCGCCATATCTTCATCAAGAACACCTATAATAGCTCTCGGAGAAGTTCCGATGGCTATTCCTAAACTCTCTTTGTCGCAAGCCTCTATATACTCTATCTGCATCTCCTGAGCCATTTCGGCCCAGTTTTGCTTTTTTTTCTGCGGCGCATCTTCTGCTATAATTAAAAGCTTCACAGCATGCTTCTTGAGAAACGACTTGACACCCTCTTCTCCTGAAGTTACTTTATTAGCTTTTTTTGCAAAGCCCAGCATCGTTAACAGTTTATGATTCATTGTGTAAAGCTTTCTCTAAATCATCATAAACCTGAGGAGAAATGGCTGTCTTTAGGTGTTTTTCAAGAAGCCGGCTTTTTTTAAGCTTCTTAAAACACTCCGGATTACTGCAAATGTAAGCTCCTTTTCCGGCCTTCTTTCCTGTAGGATCGTAAAGAACCTCTTCTTCAGGTGTTTTTACGATCCTTTTTAATTCTTTTTTTTCAAACATTTCCCTGCAAGATACGCACATTCTTTTAGGAACTTTCTTTGTCATTGGCATCCTCTTCTTCAAAGTAGTCCTCAGCATCCGCTGTTTCTTCTGTCTCTTCTCCGCTTTCCTCATGCTTATCATCATAGTAGCCCATTTCTTCATCAAGATCAAAGTCTTCCATCAGAGCGTTTTGCTGGGACTCGCTTTTGATATCAATTTTCCATGTCGTTAATTTCGCCGCAAGACGAGCATTCTGGCCTTCTTTTCCAATTGCTAAAGATAATTGATAGTCAGGAACTACCACTGTCGCTTTCTTCTCTCCATCATAGGTAGTAACTTCATAGACTTTCGAGGGACTTAGCGAATTTCTGATAAATTCCGCAGGGTCTTCACTCCAGTCGACAATGTCAATTTTCTCTCCTCTAAGCTCATCAACAATTACCTGAACTCTTGAACCTTTCGGACCAACACAAGCTCCGATCGGATCAACATTTTCATCACTTGAATGAACTGCAATTTTTGACCTTGAGCCGGCCTCTCTGGCAATTGACTTGATTTCAACAATACCATCATGAATCTCCGGAACTTCTAATTCAAACATTCTTTTTAATAAGCCAGGATGAGAACGGGAAATGACAATTTGAGGACCTTTTGTCGTTTTTTTAACTTCAAGAACATAGGCTTTGATTCTTTGATGGACTTCGAGATATTCTCCGTCCATTTGTTCACCAGGTAATAGTACAGCTTCCACTTTTCCTAAATCGACGTAGATGGTTTTATTGTCAATCCTCTGTACAACTCCATTAACAATATCGCCTTCTTTTCCGATATATTCGTCATAAATAAGGTCTCTTTCGGCTTCTCTTACTTTCTGGATTACCGAGTTTTTGACCGATTGGGCAACCACTCTTCCAAAATCTTTTGGCGTTACATCGATTTCCACAAGGTCACCCACCTGATACAGATGGCTTATTTGCCTGGCTTCTTCAAGAGAGATCTCATTTTTAGCATCCTCTACTTCTTCTGCTACCGTCTTTTTTTCTAAAATTGTCAGCTGTCCGGTCTCTTTATTTATCGATACAGAAATGTTATTTACATTTGAGGTTTTTGCCATGTTTTTTTTGTAGTATGCCAATAATGACTCTGTAATTGACTGAAATATGACATCTGCATTAATACCTTTTTCTCTTTCAATTTCTTTTATTGCTTCAACTAAATCAACGTTCACCTACTTGTCCCCCCTATTAATTTTCCCAGTAAAGCGTTACTTTTGATAGTAGCTCTCTTGGGATCTCTATTGTTTCTCCGTCAGAATGAATTGTTAATGATTGTTCATTGATGCCTGCTATTTCACCGACGTGTTGTTTTTTATCTAAATACTTTGTAAACAGCTTTATCTTTATTTTACTTCCGATAAAACGCATGAAATCCTTGTCTTTTTTTATGACTCTTTCGATCCCGGGTGAAGATACCTCAAGATTGTACTCTTGTACTATCGGATCTTCTTCGTCAAGTTTCGCGCTGATTAGCTGACTTGCCTTGACGCAATCATCAATTAAAATGCCCTTTTCATGGTCAATATAGACTCGCAGAAACCAATCTGAACCCTCTTTAATAAATTCAACATCCACCAGATCATAGCCATTCTCTTCAATGATTGGCTCTATAATAGCAGTGACCAAGTCCGCTGTTTTTGACATTATAAATGAACCTCCCCTAGAATAATAGGAAAGAGTGGGTAAAAACCCACTCTTTGCAAAAAAAATATCTCGTTCGACACAGAACATAATAACATATCACCTTTTTTTTTTCAAGTGTATGAACCATCTTAGAGTCTTCTAAGGATCTAGCGATCTGCTTTGATCATCTTTTTTGCAAAGTCTTTCCCATCAATACCTGTATCACCCAGCATCCGGCTGATTTCATCAATTTTTTCTGAATCTAAAAGACGACGCAGACCGGTTTGAGTTCTCTGATCTTGCTGAACCTTTTCAATCAGAAAATGTCCGTCTGCCTGAGCAGCGACCTGTGGCGAATGCGTCACACATAGCACTTGCTTGTGAGCCGCGACTTCTTTTAGTTTTTTTGATACCTTAACAACAGTTTCTCCACCTATTCCTGAATCAATCTCATCAAAAATCATAGTGCTGATTCCATCATCTGTCATAATGACTTTTAAGGAAAGCATAATTCTTGACATCTCTCCGCCAGAGGCAATCTTAGCAATCGGCTTTGGCTCTTCTCCGATATTAGCCGATACCAGAAACTCCACTGCATCAGTTCCTTCTTTGCCCGGATTCGTTTCTGTAAAAATCGTTTTAAAGACTGTCTGCTTCATTCCCAGATAGGAGAGTTCTGTGGCTATTTTTTTTTCAAGATCCGTGGCCACAGTCTTTCTTTTTTCATAAAGGGCTGCGGCGGCTTTCCGGTAAAGGATAGTAGTCTCATCAAATTTTTTCACAGCCTCATTATAATAAAAATCAAGATTTTCAAAGACATCGAGTTCCCGCCTTATCATTTCTCTTTTTTCAATCAACTCAGCAAGTGTCAGCCGATGTTTGTTTTTTAATTTCTGCAACTCAAATTTTCTCTCATTTAAATGATCAAG
>SKKY01000049.1 GCA_007123515.1 Clostridia bacterium | reverse complement strand
TTTCCATCTCTTGCGCCGGCAATGATTTTCTCCTCGTTTTGCAAAACTACGCCTCCCTTCGTTACTATGTACTGACGTATTATGGCCGTAAAAGTTCCCACTCAGAGATCTTTTCATACTGCATAAAAAGCATTTGCAATTAGCTCCTAAAAAGTTTACACTAGGTACTAATAGTAGGTATAGTTAATTTCCGACCTGATCCTGCTTCCTTCTTGCAGCATTTAGGTTATTATATGTTTTTATTACGGTTCTTATTTATTCTTTTATTCTTTTTTTTGCTCCCGGTTCCGGGAGCTTTTTTTTACTTAAACCAAACCCAGGGCGCCTGCAAAGGCGCCCTGGGTAATCCATTATTCTGAAATCGAATTGTTTTGAATCGTCACCATTCGCGTTTGTTCGTCCCATTCCACATCAAAACCAAGAGATTCGCTGATAAACCTGACCGGTACCATGGTTCTGCTGCTGCGAATCACCGGTGTTACATTTGGATTTGTCGAATCAACCAGCACTTCTTCTCCGTCTACAAGCGCTTTATTCTGATCAATCCATAATTCTACAAAGATACCATCCAAACGATATGTCACTTTTCTTTCTGAGGCCATCCATTCTACATCCGCACCAAGTTGCTCTCCGATAAATCGGAAAGGAAGCATCGTCCTGTTATTTTCAATAAATGGTGCCACATCAATTTGAACGGATTCTCCGTTAACCACTGTCTGTCTCTGATCGATGGTCAAAAGGATGCTTGTTTGTGGTCTGGGAACCTGCGGATCTTGTGGTTCGTCTGTTTCTTCGTAATAGCTGTAGTATTTAAAACTGTTTTTACATACATCGATAAACATAATGGCCGCCAGCATTTCCCTCACCTCAGTTTCAGGAGAAACCCCGAAGCGCTGCGGAGTACGACTTAGAATATCGAATACAATTTCTGAAGCGTCATTAAGAACCACCTCGGACTCTTCAGGTTCCCCCCCTAATGATAACGCCTCGTATTTATTCTTAATTTTTTCAAAATTAAGACTTAAGGTATCTGAAGGCCGTTGTGCAGAAACCCTTTGTGTCACTTCTCTCCACAAATAATCTGTGGCTGCATCAACTAATAGCTTCGGATTTTGACTGTCTGTTTCTAAGATCTCAAGTACTACCATAAGATCCTGATAAAACTTTTCTGTAATCTGATTATTGTTTTTTGCCTCAACTATTCTCTCTATAATTGTTTCGTAATCTGCAAGGCTAATCTCAATAAATGGCTCTGACCTCGTTTCTGTTACGCCGTCGGCAGCAGCACCGGATGCAAGAAACTCCGGAAGGACATGCGTATCAAAATGAGCTAATAATAGCTGATCCGTTCTGGCCTTACCCGCATCGGTCCTAATATCAAGCGGTACTATGTTTTCCAGCACATGGACTATTGCCTGGTTATGATGAAATCCGGCACTGCGGTCTCTTTCTTCCTGGTTACTCCATCCGGTTCCCTGAAAATCAGGATTTTGTGATTGGAGTAAAGATGCACGCACGGATGTAAAAACAGAACCTAAGGTATTATGCGTTTGCAAGAAGCCATCAAGAGCACCAAAAGATGAAGCTTTCACACTGGCTCCGATCTCTCCCCATGGTGCAGGCTGACTAGCTCCTAATAAGGGTGCCGGAAAGCTTAACAGGAAAATCAATACATACACTAACCATAATAATCGTTGCTTTTTCATAATGCGCCTCCTCGCCTCTATAGCATAAAAAAATCGATGTATATCATTCCCTATTTATACCTTGCAACAGAAGACTTTAAACGACCGAAGCCTCTAGCATATTAGATGTTTTTTCTGATATAGTAAGCTAGAACATTAAGCGACAGGAGCGTTTTTATGAAAACTCGATTTTATTTTTTCCTTAGTCTTATCATTATTTTCTATGTATGGATCAACTACTATATTGGATCGAGAATCTGGGAATCCTTTTTCTCTCATTTCTACCCGGATGGGATTTTCATATTCTGGATTATTCTGTTTTTCCTTGTCTTTTCCTATACTTTCGGAAGACTTTTTAAAATCTTTCTGCCAAAATTGCGGGCCGATTTTCTGATAGTGATCGGAGCCTATTGGATGGGTGCTACTGTTTATTTTCTTTTTATTTTTGTTATCCTGGATCTGCTTAATCTTATCAGCCGTTTCCTTGGCGGACCCCTTGTTATTTTTGAAAATGGCCCTATCGCTGGCGGTATCATTATTGGATTAATGATCGGTCTGATTGGCTATGGTGTTTGGAGCGCAACAAATCCAAAAGTTTCAAGGTATAAGGTAGCCATTCATAAGTATGGGAGTGGCATTGAAAAGGTAAAGATTGTCGTCGCATCAGACCTTCATTTGGGATCTTTAGTCAGTACCAACCGGGTTAACGACCTGGTGCAATGCATCAACGATCTGAACCCGGATCTTATCCTTTTGCCCGGTGATATTGTTGATGATGATATTTTTTATGTCCTTGATAATGAATTGCTTGAACCTTTTAAGGAATTACGTGCAAAATATGGCGTCTATGCCTCCACCGGCAATCATGAATATATCGGAGGACATGCTGACCGGATTGCAGAGGAGCTTGAAAAGGTTGGTGTTACTGTGTTACGAGATCAACGTGTGCTGATCAGCCACAGTTTTTATCTGATAGGAAGAGAAGATCTTGTTTTTGAACAGTTTACCGGTACTCCGCGCAAGGATATCAATGAACTGACAAAAGACCTTGACCACAATAAACCGATCTTGATTCTTGACCATCAACCCACTGAATTAGAGAGTCACAAAAAAGCCGGAGTTGATCTGCAGGTTTCCGGCCACACTCACAAGGGGCAGTTATTTCCTTTTCACTTAGTCACTAGAAAGATCTTTAAAATTGACTGGGGATGTCTTAAGGAAGACAGTTTCTATACGATTGTCTCCTCTGGTTTTGGTACCTGGGGACCTCCGATCCGAATTGGAAACCGGAGTGAAATTGTTAAAATTAACGTTGTTTTTAAAGGACAAGCTTAAGTCTGAGCTGCTTAATTATTCACTGATCATCTTTATGGTCACCTTTGTCTCTTGGCCCCCGCAGAGCTACTGAAATCGCTATACCAAGAGCCAGTCCCAGAGGAACGTTGTCAATAATTATTCCGAAAAGGTAACCACCAAAAAATCCAAGTACAAAATTCTTAGGATACCCTTTGTCTTCATCCTTATGATCATTCATAAACACATCTCCTATGCTTTAGAAAAAAGGCACTGCATATTTGTGCAGTGCCTAAGTTGGTGCCGAAGACCGGAATCGAACCGGTACGGGTTTAACCCCGCTGGATTTTGAGTCCAGTGCGTCTGCCAGTTCCGCCACTTCGGCATGAAAAATGGCTTTATAAAGCCATTTACAAGCTCATTTATCATAGCATTTTTCATAAAAAATGTAAATAGATTCTCTGGATCATAATCAAATCGCAAGCAAAAAATAGTTAACTGCGAATGATTTCAATAATTTTTTCAACCGTAATGACCGAGAGTATCAATGAAATAACTAAGACGACTATGCTCCCCGTTAATACAGTAAATGATGAACCAATAGGCAGATACCCCCAAATAAAACGTTCAATAAAATTTATATAGGTAAATAAAAATAAGGCAACCAATAACATTTTTACGGCTTGCTTCAATTCGTTTTCCTCCTGACAAAATCTTTTTGTTGTACTATGTATAATAAGGCATCATTTCCGGGTAAGTCTTTTTACTGGAGGTTTCTTATGACTACATGGTTCTCTGCCCAGCCGGCTGAAGTGTTTAACTCAGGTTCAACTTCTCATTGGATTATCCTTGGAATCCTGGTTTTTCTGATCATTTTTTTATATACATATCGCAAAAAGCTGCAGGATCATCCTTTTCGAAACAAGATAAGAATCGCAATGGCTGTCTTGTTATTATTAGCAGAGGTTGCTTTGCAAGCCTGGTATATAGCCAATGGCATTTGGGCTGCCGATCGCTCTTTACCCTTACATCTTTGCAGTGCGGCTGTAGTGCTTTGTCCGATTATGCTGATCACCAGAAAATACAGATTATATGAAGTGTTGTTTTTTTGGGGAATCGCCGGAACCACTCAGGCTATTGTAACTCCGGATCTTTGGTATGCATTCCCGCACTTTATTTTCTTTCAGTACTTTTTTGCCCATAGTCTGATTGTTCTGGCCTGCCTGTGGATGACTTTTGTGGAACAATACCACCCCTCCATTTTATCAGTTGGAAAAACCTTTATCTATACTAACTTGTATCTTTTATTTGTTCTGGTAGTTAATCTGATAATCGGCAGCAATTATTTGTACCTGATGGGCCCTCCGGAACAACCCACAATTTTAGATTTGTTTTCAGAACGCTGGCCCATATACATCCTGCAACTACAGGCACTCGGACTGTTTGCCATCTTTTTATGTTATCTGCCTTTTCCGCTTGCTAAAAAGATAAAAGATCTCAGAAAATACGGGGTCTGATTAATTTTTCTAATATTATCTTTATTCTTTCCTATTATTATGAAATAATAGAAAAAAATACCTAAGGAGGTCGCCCCTGTGAAAATCGGACTAATCACAGATTCTGCATGTAACTTGCCAAAAGAAGAAACGGTGAGGTATGACATCAATGTTCTTCCATTGCAAATTTCAACATCGACCAATACGTATCGTGATAATGGCATCGATCTGCAAACCAATGATATTTATGCGTTAATTAAAAAAGAAGTGCCTAAGACTTCAATGCCAGCCATCGGAGATGCCATGGAAACACTTGAAAGACTTAAAAATGAAGGTTGTACTCATGTTCTGGCCATTCATATATCAAAAGGACTTAGTGCCACTTTTGATATGGTTAACGGCCTAAAAGACAACGCGAAGGAGCTAGGTATGGAAATGGAAGCGATCGACTCTAATTCTATTTCTATGGGTTTAGGTTCGCTGGTTCTGACCGCGGCTGCGATGCGTGATAAAGGATATGAGTTTTCTGCGATTGTGGATAAGATAAAAGATTTAAAAAAAGAAACAGAAGTCTTTTTTGTAGTAAATACACTAGAATATCTGCGTAAAGGCGGACGAATCGGAAAAATCGAGGGAAGTCTTGGTGATCTCTTAAATGTTAAACCGATCATCTCCATTAATGATGAAGGCGTCTACTATACCGTGGAAAAAGTACGTGGCCGTAAAAAGTCTTTAAAAGCGATTGCTGATGTTGCAAAAAAAAGCATTGAAAATAAGGATGTTCATCTAAGCATACTCCATGGTAATGCTATCGATGAAGCTAAAGAAATTTATGAAGATTTTAAAAAAGATTACCCGGATGTAGTTCTTTATGATATTACCTCCGCTTTAGGAGTTCATGTAGGTCCGGGCTTAATCGGTATCACCTATTCAAAAAGGGAGAATCTGTAAATTATGAATCATTACAGGCGCTGGATCACTGTATTTAGACTTCATACGCTAAGTGCATCATACATTCCTGTTACCTTCGGAACTTTATACGCATACTACCAAAAGGCAGTCTTTGATCTGCCTTTATTTTTTGCGATGCTTTTTGCATCAGTACTGATACAAATGTCTACTAATTTGTTTAATGATTATTTTGATTACCAGCGGGGGATTGATCAGGCTGACTCTGTCGGAAAATCCACGGCCCTGGTAACCGGTGAAATTAAGCCAAATACCATTATGATCCTGGCACTGACTTTCATTGCCTTCTCCGGACTTCTCGGTCTTTTTATCGTCAGTCAGGCAGGGCTTGTCATTGCCCTTATTGGTGCTGCCTCTATTCTTGTCGGTTTCTTTTATTCTGCAGGTCCACATCCAATTTCAGCCACTGCCTTCGGGGAATTGTTTGCCGGATTCTTTATGGGTCATGTCATCATTGGTATTTCCTATTTTATTCAGACCGACCATTATGATATGGCGATCTTTTTGGTGTCCATACCTTTTGCCCTGTTAATCGCTTCTCTTCTGACAGCTAATAACATACGTGATCTTGATGAAGACACACAAGGCGGACGCAAGACACTGGCCATCCTTCTGGGAAAAGAAAAAGCCATCCTTTTTTTAAAAATCACTGCCTGGATAGCCTATCTGCTTATTCCCCTATTCGTCTATCTTTCCTTTTTACCTGTTTATGCACTCATCGTCTTTATCAGCGCTGCTAAAATTAATAAAGCAGCACTCATCTTTACTAAAAACCATACACCACAGACCATGGCTCCGGCTATGGGTCAGATCGCTAAAAACAATGTACACTTTGGGTTGCTGATGATTCTAAGCCTTATTGCAGCGATCCTCTTTTAGTCAATTTTTTTCTTAGTCGAGTCCGGCCTTTTTTAATTCTTTGTGCATCAACTCTGCCATCCTCGGGTTTCCGGCAATTAGCGAGCTGCCGGCTTCTTCTGATGATAAATCGATAACCAATCCTCCGGCCTCTTCAATAATTCCCATTCCAGCAGCCACATCCCAGGGCTTTAGATTAAACTCCCAAAACCCATCAAGTCTTCCGGCGGCCAAACAAGCTAAATCAAAAGCAGCGCTTCCGGGTCTTCTGATTCCCCGACTAATCGGATAAAAGTGATTAAAGTATTTCAGATTATCATACTTTCCGCTTCTGACATAGGCAAAGCCCGTTCCAAGAAGAGCTTCCTCTACTGACTGGCATTGGCTGACGGTTATTTTTTTATCATTTAAAAAAGCTCCCTGCCCTTTTTGAGCATAAAAAAGCTCATCCAATTTAGGCGCATAAATCGCTCCAAACACAAAATCTCCGTCTTTTTCAAGACCCATGGAAATAGAGAAAATCGGAAACCCATGAGCATAATTGACCGTTCCGTCAAGCGGGTCAATGATCCACTTATAGCCGGATGTTGTTTCTTTTGAGGAGCCTTCCTCACCTAAAATGGCATGGTCCGGATAATGGGTCTCAATAAATT
>SKKY01000162.1 GCA_007123515.1 Clostridia bacterium | reverse complement strand
TGGCGGTAAGGTTAAAATTATTGACTTATCGGCTGATTTCCGGCTTAAAAGTCTTGATACGTATACAAAGTGGTATGGTGTGGAGCATTCCTGCCCGGAGTTTTTAGCACACTCGGTTTATGGCCTTCCTGAATTGTACAGGGATGCGATTAAGGATGCTGAGATTGTTGCGAATCCGGGCTGTTATCCGACAAGCATCATCTTAGGGCTCTATCCTTTACTACAAGAAGGGCTGGTCAGTCCTTCTTCAGTGCTTATCGCTGACAGTAAGTCCGGTGTGTCGGGTGCCGGTAAAAAGACTGCAGACCATACGCATTTCCCGGAAATTAATGAGAATTTTTATGCATATAATCCGGGAAAGCACAGGCATACTCCGGAAATTCAGCAGGAGCTTAGAGCTGCTGGCTCGCTTGAGTCCTTGCCGGTTGTTTTCAGTCCTCATTTGGTACCGATGTCGAGGGGCATTTTATCCACGATTTATACCGAGTTGACTTCTGATTTGTCACTTGAAGAAATCTACCGCATCTATGATGCCAGCTATCAGGATGAGTCGTTTGTTAGAGTCCGGAAAGACCGACTCCCTCAAACAAAATTTGTATCCGGTTCGAATTACTGCGACATAGGGATCGTGAAAAATGAAGAAACCAACACGTTGATTGTGGTTTCCGCCATCGATAATCTGATGCGCGGGGCCTCAGGACAGGCTGTAATGAATATGAATATTATGTTTGGATTACCTGAGAAAACAGGTATAGACTTTTTACCGGTTTATCCGTAATTAATCTTCGGGGAAATAGAACGAATTAGGCTCGTTATTATCGTAAAAAAACAGGGGGATCATCATGAAAAAAATAGACGGAGGCGTTACGGCTCCTAAGGGTTTTTTAGCAGCAGGCATTAATGTGGGTGTGAAAGCAAAAAGCAAGAAAAAAGACGTTGCGGTTGTTTACTCAGTAAAAAAGGGTTTTGCGACAGCAGTATATACAAAGAATACATTTAAGGCTCCGCCATGTGTAGTGACGGAGGAAAGTCTGGCTGATGGTCAGGCGCAGGCGATGGTGATAAACAGTGGCTGTGCGAATGCCTGTACCGGTGATCAGGGCTATGCTGATGCGCTGGAGATGACAAAGCTAACGGCCAAGGCGCTGACGATTGATCCGAAGGATGTGATTGTATCCTCAACAGGCGTGATCGGCGTCTTTTTGCCAATGGAAAAAATTGCATCCGGTATTGAGCAGGCGGCAGAAGCCCTCGCAGATGATGGCGGCCACGATGCGAGCCTTGCCATTATGACGACCGATACGATAAACAAAGAGTTTGCCTACCAGATGGAGCTTGACGGACAAACTGTCACCATCGGCGGGATGGCTAAGGGCTCAGGGATGATTCATCCGAACATGGCCACAATGCTTGGTTTTTTAACCACCGACGCGGTTATTGAAAAAAAGGCCCTGCAGAATATCTTTAAAGATGTCATTGACGATACTTTCAATATGATCTCGGTTGATGGTGATACCAGCACGAATGATATGGTTTGTATATTGGCCAATGGTGAAGCCGGTAACGAAATGATTACCGAAGGCAGTGAAGCCTACACCCAGTTTAAAGCCATCGTCAGAACAATTTGTGAGGAGATGTCAGTCTCGATTGTTCAGGATGGAGAGGGAGCCACTAAGCTAATAACGATTATAGTAGAAAATGCAAAAACGATTGAGGATGCCAGAAAGGCGGCAAGAACTGTATCAACATCCAATCTGGTAAAAACGGCCTTTTTCGGCGAAGATGCCAACTGGGGTCGTATCATAACGGCGCTTGGCTATTCCGGTGCCGAGATTGATCCCGAAAAATGCGACATTTACATTGGCGATATGATCATGGCCGAGCAAGGTAAAGCCGTTGTCTTCGATGAAGAGCAGGCCCTCGAAATTTTAAAAAATCGCGAAGTGACAGTTCGCTGCAATCTGCATCTTGGTCAGGCGAGTGCAACGGCCTGGACCTGTGATTTTTCTTATGATTATGTAAAAATTAACGCTGAATACAGAAGCTAAAGGATTCAATAGATAACGGAATGGGATGTGAGGGTAAGAATGATAATGGATAATTTGTCTCCGGGGGATAAGGCTAAGATTCTGATCGAAGCCCTGCCGTATATAAAGAAGTTTTCCGGGAAGACATTTGTAATTAAGTACGGTGGTAATGCGATGGTTGATGAAGAACTTAAACAACAGGTTATTAATGATATCATTCTGATGAAGTTTGTAGGCATCAATCCGGTAATCGTTCACGGGGGCGGACCTGATATCAATGAATGGCTGGCAAAATCCGGAATTGAGAGTAATTTCGTTCAGGGCTTGCGCGTAACGGATGAAAAAGTCATGGAAGTTGTGCAGATGGTCTTAATCGGTAAAGTTAACAAAGATGTGGTGGCTCTTTTTGAAAACAATGGGATAAAAGCAATGGGCTTTAGCGGAATCGACGGACAGACCCTGCTTGCCAAAAAGAAGATGGCTGAAATTGATGGAGAATTCTTTGATTTGGGCTTTGTTGGGGAAGTTGATCAGGTCAATCCGGCCTTAATTAACCAGGCTATTAAAGATCGTTACATTCCGGTGATTGCTCCGGTCGGGATCGATGAAAACGGACAATCCTATAACATCAATGCCGATTATGCAGCCGGTAGTGTGGCGGCAAGCCTTAATGCTGAAAAGTTATTTTTACTCACTGATATTGATGGTGTGATGGATAAAGAAAAGAATCTGATATCAAGAGTCGATAAAAAGTCGGCGAAAGAGATGATCGCTAACGGCACCATCTCCGGAGGGATGATTCCTAAGATTGAGTGTTGTATGCAGGCCGTGGAAAACGGAGCTAATTCGGCCCATATTGTGAACGGGACATTGCTTCACGCGCTGCTTCTGGAAATATTTACGGATGAAGGTGTTGGAACGATGTTTGTAGAGGAGGCCGGGCTATGAAAATGGAAGAGAAAATAGAGGCAGGCAAAAAATATGTGATGCATACCTATAACCGCCTTCCGATTCTGCTTGAAAAAGGACAGGGTTCGGTTGTCTGGGATACCGATGGCAATGCCTATCTGGATTTTGTTGGCGGGATCGCCGTCAATTGCCTGGGGCACAGCCATCCGGTGATTGTGGAGGCCATTAAAGAGCAGGCCGATAAAATGATTCACTGCTCCAACCTGTACTGGATTGAGCCTCAGATCGAGCTTGCCAAAATACTGGTCGAACATTCCGTGATGGATAAGGCTTTTTTCTGCAACAGCGGAGCTGAGGCTAATGAAGGGGCAATCAAGCTTGCGAGAAAATGGGGAAAGGGACGTTTTGAGATTATCTCAGCGGTTCATTCTTTCCACGGACGTACTATGGGAGCCCTGGCGGCGACCGGACAGGAGAAATATCAGAAAAATTTTGTACCGACGTTAACCGGGTTTAAATATGCTGGATTTAACGATCTTGAGTCGATTGCCGGTATGGTTGATAAGAATACCTGTGCGATTATGCTTGAGCCGATTCAGGGAGAAGGCGGCGTTAACGAGCCGGATCCTGAATTTTTCAAAGGAATCCGACAATTATGCGATGAGTATAATTTGCTGCTGATTTTTGATGAAGTACAGACCGGTATCGGTCGCACCGGAAAACCTTTTGCCTACCAGCACTACGGAATAGAGCCGGATATTATCACACTGGCAAAAGGCTTAGGCGGCGGGGTTCCGGTCGGGGCGATGCTTGCTAAAGACGCTGTTGCCGAATCGTTTGAACCGGGCGATCATGCATCCACCTTCGGAGGCAATCCGCTTGTGAGTCATGTGGCTCATAAAGTTTGCCAGACGGTTTTTGCGCCGGAATTTTTAGAAGCGGTCAATGATAAAAGTGAGTATTTCAGAGGGAAGCTTGAAGGACTAAAAGAAGAATTTCCGTTCGTTGTAAGAATAAAGGGTAAAGGCTTGATGATCGGGCTCGAGCTTTCTAAAGATGCGACAGCGATTCCGGCAGCGATGCTTTCTAGAGGCATCCTGATTAATGCGATTGGGACATCCGTTCTGCGTTTTGTGCCGGCGCTTACGATTGAAAAAAGTGAAATTGATCAGCTCATAGAAGCGTTAAAAGAATCATTCCGGGAGGTGTTAGCTTAGTGTCAGGAGTATTGATGCTTGAAGACGGGACGTGTTTCCCGGGTAAGGTATTTGGATATATGGGAAAAAATCAGGGCGAGGTTGTCTTTAACACCGGAATGACCGGCTATCAGGAGGTCTTAACTGATCCTTCCTACTGCGGACAGATTGTGGTGATGACCTACCCGTTAATCGGAAATTACGGGGTAAACCTTGAAGATAAAGAATCGGTTAAGTCTCATGTGCGCGGATTTGTTGTCCGTGAGAAAAGCATGTTTTATGAAAATTACAGAGCCAATGAGAGTGTGGAAGAATTTCTGGCTTTTAATAAGATTGTTGGTCTTGAGGGGGTCGATACCCGGGCGCTGACAAAGCATCTGCGCAGCAAGGGGACGATGCGCGGGATTATTACCACGGCCTATGAATTGGGGAAAGTGGAGTTTGATCCTTTCCTGCATGATCAGGTCGATCAGGTGACCACAAAGGAAGTCCACCGCTATGAGAACCCGGGCGGGAAACGTCTGGCGGTGTTGGATATGGGAATTAAGAGCAGCATCATTAAAGGGCTTTTGGCTAAAGGCTTTGCACTGGATGTCTATCCGGCCTGGACTAGTATTGAAGAACTTGAAAAGGATAATCCTGACGGGATCTTTTTATCGAATGGTCCCGGAGATCCGAAAGATGCGGCCAATGCGATTGCGGTGGTCCAGCATTTTCTCGGTAAAAAACCGATTTGCGGGATTTGTCTCGGGCATCAGATTATCGGACTGGCTCTCGGAGCCGATACCTATAAGATGAAGTTTGGGCATCGCGGGTTAAACCATCCGGTTAAAGATCTTCAGACAGATCGGGTGTATATTACCAGTCAGAATCACGGATATGCCATTGATGAGAACACGCTGGGTCCGGATCTGTTTGTCTCGCACCGTAATCTTAACGATCAGACGGTGGAGGGCATCAGTCACAAGACGCTTCCGGTCCTGTCGGTGCAGTATCATCCGGAGGCTTCACCCGGACCTGCCGATTCGATGTATTTATTTGATGATTTTTATACGCTGATAGAAGGAGTAGAACATGCCGAAAAGAGATGACTTAAAAAAAGTAATGGTAATAGGATCCGGCCCGATTATTATCGGTCAGGCGGCAGAGTTTGACTATGCCGGAACGCAGGCCTGTAAAGCGATAAAAGAAGAGGGAATCGAGGTCGTGCTGGTTAATAGTAATCCGGCCACGATTATGACCGATGAGAATACCGCAGACTTTGTCTATATTGAACCGCTAAATGTGGAATCGATTGAAAAAATTATTGCGATTGAGCGACCGGATGGCATTATTCCGGGACTTGGCGGACAGACGGGGTTAAACTTGGCGGTGGAGTTATCGGAAGCCGGTGTGCTGGAAAAATATGACGTGGAACTGTTAGGTACGAATCTGGATGCGATTAAAAAAGCTGAGGATCGTGATGAGTTTAAAAAGACGATGGGTGAGATCAATGAACCCATTCCGGAGAGTGGTATTTTTGATAATATCAAGGATGCAATGGTTTTTGCCGGCGAAGTTGGCTTCCCGTTAATCATCAGACCGGCTTACACCCTTGGCGGAACCGGGGGTGGGATTGCTCATAATGAAAAAGAGCTGGAAGAAATTATTAAGCGCGGGATTAAGGCCAGCCGGATTAGCCAGGTTCTTGTGGAGCAAAGTGTATTTGGTTGGAAAGAAATTGAAATTGAAGTTATGAGAGATCGTAAAAATAACTGCATTATTGTCTGCAGCATGGAAAATTTTGATCCGTTGGGCATTCATACCGGAGACAGTATTGTTTTTGCACCGGTACAGACGCTGACCGATAAAGATTACCAGATGATGCGGACGGCTTCGCTAAATGTGATCCGCGCCCTGGAAGTCGAGGGTGGCTGTAATATTCAGTTTGGTTTGGATATGCATAGTGGAGATTATGTGGTCATCGAAGTCAATCCGAGAGTGTCAAGATCTTCGGCTCTGGCCTCAAAGGCGACAGGCTATCCGATTGCTAAGATTGCCGCTAAGATTGCTCTTGGCTATTCGCTTGATGAACTGACCAATCCGATTACCGGGCTGACAAGTGCCTGCTTTGAGCCGAGTATTGACTATGTGGTCACAAAAATTCCGAGATGGCCTTTTGATAAGTTTGCTGATGGTGACAGAACGCTTGGTACGCAGATGAAGGCGACTGGTGAAGTTATGGGGATTGAGCGGACGATAGAGGGATCGTTGTTAAAAGCGGTGGAATCGCTCGATCTGAATCTGACAGGGCTAACGCTTAAAGAGACGGGATTGTGGTCGGAAATTGAATTGGAAAATAAGCTGGAGAAGGCTGATGATGAGAGATTGTATGCGATATCGGAAGCTTTTCGCAGAAGTTATACGATTAAAGAGTTAGAATATCTGACTAAAATCAATCCTTTCTTTTTGGCTAAGGTCAGAAATATTGTAGAGATGGAAGAGAAGATCAGAAAGAATAAGCTGAAATATGATTTGATTATCGAAGCGAAGAGAATGGGCTTTTCGGATTTGCAGATTGCTAAGATTAAAGGGGTTTCGGAAAACGAGATTCGTAATCAGCGGGATAAGTTTAACCTGAAGCCGGTCTATAAGATTGTTGATACCTGTGCAGGAGAGTTTGAGGCGCAGACGCCGTACTACTATTCAACGTATGAAATGGAAAATGAAGTCGAAAAGGATGAGCAGAAAAAGGTTCTGGTTCTTGGTTCCGGTCCGATCCGGATCGGACAGGGGATTGAATTTGATTACTGTTCAGTGCATGCAGTCTGGGCGCTGCAGGAAGCCGGGTATCAGGCGGTGATTATTAATAATAATCCGGAAACGGTCAGTACTGATTTTGATACGTCGGATAAGTTGTTTTTTGAGCCGATTAATTATGAAAAGGTCA
>SKKY01000029.1 GCA_007123515.1 Clostridia bacterium | reverse complement strand
TTTTTACCTCCATAAGCACCTACAGGAAGTCCGCCTCCAATAACTTTTCCAAGCGTAGTAAGGTCCGGATGAATATCATAGAGGTTTTGTGCTCCGCCCCAGGCCACTCTGAAACCACTCATCACTTCATCAAAAATCAGGACAGATCCATTTGAAGTACACAGTTCCCGTAAAACAGTAAGAAATTCTTCTGAAGCCGGAACAACACCCATATTGCCGGCAATTGGCTCAAGAATAACTCCGGCAATCTGCCCTTCATTCAATCTGAAGATCTCTTTAATATTTTCAATATCATTAAAACGGGCCGTTATGGTACCTGAGCCCACATCAGCTGGCACACCCGGGCTTGAAGGAACGCCAAGAGTCAGTGCCCCGGAGCCGGCTTTTATCAGCAAAGAATCGGAATGACCATGGTAACATCCTTCAAATTTAACGATTTTATCCCTTTTAGTATAGGCTCTAGCCAGTCTTAACGCACTCATCGTCGCTTCCGTACCGGAATTAACCATTCTGACCATATCCATTGCCGGAAAAGCGCTGACGATCGTTTCAGCCATTTCCGTCTCAATCTCTGTCGGAGTTCCAAAACTTGTTCCTGTTTCTATTGAAGAATACAAGGCTTTTACCACATCAGGATCTAAATGGCCAAGAATTAACGGCCCCCAGGAAAGAACATAGTCAATGTATTTATTACCATCAATATCTTCCATAAAAGGTCCGTATCCTTTTTTCATAAAAACCGGTGTTGTATCAAGCGACTTAAAAGCTCTTACCGGACTGTTAACTCCTCCGGGAATCACTTTTTGAGCCATTTTAAAAGCTGATTCAGAATTTTTATACATATAATCTGTACACTCCTTTATTTTATAACACAAATATTAAATACCGTAATGGTTTGCTCTTTAAACAAAAAATCATCACTGCTTATTTTTTAGCCAACGTAAAACATCCTTTGTGTGGTAAGAAATAATCAGATCGGCTCCGGCTCTTTTAAAGCCTGTCATAAGTTCAGTTACAACTCTTTCCTCATCGATCCATCCATTTCCGGCCGCCGCTTTAATCATCGCATACTCACCGCTGACATTATAACAGCATATCGGACAGTCAAAATTTTCTTCAAAGGCTTTAATCACATCAACATAGGCCATTGCAGGTTTAACCATTAGCACATCGGCACCTTCTGTGATATCTAGTTGCCCCTCACGGATGGCTTCCTTTATAGAAGACTGTGTATCCATCTGATAGCTTTGCCTGTCTCCAAACTGCGGAGCTGATTCAGCAGCGTCACGGAATGGTCCGTAAAACGCCGAGGCATATTTGGCTGCATAACTGATAATCATTATTTCTTCAAATCCGTTCTTATCCAGATCTTCTCTGATCTGCGCCACACGTCCATCCATCATATCTGATGGTGCAACAATATCAACACCGGCCTTTGCATAACTTACAGCAATCTTTCCGAGATAAGGCAATGTTTTGTCATTATTTACTTCACCATTTTCAATAATACCACAGTGCCCGTGTGAGGTGTATTCACACATGCATACATCAGCAATCACAACCAGATCAGGAAATCTTTCTTTGATCTCTTTGATTCCACGCTGAATAATTCCCTCGTTATGATGCGCTCCTTTAGCAAGATCATCTTTTTCAGGAGGAATTCCGAAAAGAATAACGGAGCGAAGTCCGATCTGATATAGTTCTGCGATTTCAATCAGAGCCTGATCAACTGATTGTTGAGCAATGCCCGGCATTGAGGCAACCGGTTTTTTTACTTCTGTACCTTCTACAAGAAACATCGGATAGACAAAATCTTCTGCAAAGATTCTATTTTTTTTGAAAATGTCTCTTATTCCTTGCGTTTTGCGCATTCTTCTCATTCTTGTTACAGGAAATTCCATAACCGTACCTCTCTTACATTTATATTTTTTATTCTCCGAGGCTCTCTTTAATCGCCTCAACTAAACCATCTATCGTATAATTCTCAGCAACAATATCCGGATGTAATCCGTTATCCCTGGCTGTTTTTTCCGTTACGGGTCCGATACAGGCTATCTTCACGCCGATAAGCAATTTGTTTTTTGTAGCTTCATCAGGAAAAACAGCCAGAAAATTAAGCACTGTAGATGATGAAGTGAAAGTAATATAATCAATCATCTTCTCACGCAGCTTATCAAGAAGTTCTTCCTGATCTCTGTTTTCTGTAACGGTATGATAGGTAATCACTTCTTCTACCTGCATTCCCATTGATGACATTGCTTCAACAAGAATCGGTCTGGCAATATCAGCCCGGGGTAAAAGAATACGGTCTCCTTTTTCTAGTCGCTGGCTTAATCCTTCAATTATTTTTTCAGCAACAAATTTTTCAGGCATATAATCAACAATCAGGCCTTTTTCCTCTAAATGTCTTTTTGTTACCGGTCCTATCGCGCATATCTTAGCATTTCCAAGTGTTCGGATATCCTTATTAAGTTCCTGCATTCTTTTAAAGAAATATTTTACACCGTTGACGCTGGTGAAAATAATCCACTGATAGCTGTCTGCATTTAGAATGGCCTGATCTAATGGTTTTTTATCTGTTGTCTCAGTAATTTTAATGGCCGGAAACTCAAAAGCTTCACCACCAAGAGATTCAATTTTTGAAGATAAGGCTGAAGCTTGCTCTCTGGCTCTGGTTACAACAATACGCTTTCCGAAGAAGGGTTTCTTTTCAAACCAATTTAATTTCTCTCTTAATTTTACGACTTCACCAACGATAATAATGGCCGGAGAAGATATGCCGGCTTTTTTAACGTTCTCTTCGATGGTTTCTAATGTCCCTGTCGCCACTTTTTGTTCCGGTCTGGTGCCCCACTGGATCAGGGCAATTGGTGTCTTCTCATCTTTGCCTTTTTCAATCAGTTTTTTAACTATTTTTCCAAGGTTAGACACTCCCATTAAAAAAATAAGGGTACTTTGGTCTTTCCCTATAATATCCCAGTCGATCTGGCTTTCATCTTTAGTCGGGTCTTCATGTCCGGTAATAATTTTAAAACTGGATGTCGCCGTTCTGTGAGTTACAGGAATACCGGCATATGCAGGCACGGCTATTGCAGAAGTGATACCCGGGACAATTTCAAAATCGATGCCGTCTTCTAGCAACTCTTCAGCTTCTTCGCCACCTCTGCCAAATACAAAAGGATCTCCTCCTTTAAGACGGGCAACAGTTTTTCCCTCATTAGCTTTTTCTACAAGTAAGCGGTTTATCTGATCCTGTGATAAAGTATGATCACTTGATTTTTTGCCTACATAAATAAACTCGGCATTTTCACCGGCAAAACTTAATAATCTTGGGTTAGCCAGACGATCATAAACAATCACATCTGCTGACTCTATGATTTCCTTGGCTTTTAGTGTAATTAATTTGACATCTCCGGGACCTGCCCCAATTAAATAAACAATTCCTTTTTTCATAGTTCCTCCAGATTTCTGATCTCATGTAGTATTTCTGCTGCTCCATAACCTCTGAGGACGTTTGCAAGTTGGATGCCTACATTCTCCGGGTCTATTTTTGATAAACAAATCGTATCTCTAATCACTTTTTCCCCGTCAAGGCTTGCCACTAATGCATCAAGGATCAGGTGCTCCCCTTCAACATGTGCCTGAGCACCGATCGGAATCTGGCAACCTCCTTCAAAGTTTCTAAGCAAGGCTCGTTCTGCCCGAATCGATGTTTCGGTATCGATGTCATTAACACTGCTGATAATTTCTGCAATGTATTCATCATTTTCCCGGATTTCAATAGCCAGTGAACCCTGTCCGACAGCCGGAAGACAGACGGAAAAATCCAAATGTTCTTTAATATGATACTCCATACCCAGACGTTCAAGGCCGGCTGAAGCAAGTATAATCGCATCAAAATTTTCTGTTTCCATTTTTTTAAGCCTTGTCTGCAGATTACCCCGAATATCAGCAAGGTTCAGATCCGGTCGCATATGTAATAGTTGCGCTCTTCTCCTTAGGCTGCTGGTTCCTACTTTTGCACCTTCAGGCAAAGAATTAAATGACTGATAATCCATTGAAACAAATGCATCTTTTGGATTGTGTCTTTTGGTCATTGCCCCAAGCTTCAGGCCTTCCGGAAGTTTTGTTGGCATATCTTTAACACTGTGTACCGCAAAGTCAATTTCATGATTAACTAAGGCTACCTCAAGTTCTTTGGTAAAAAGACCTTTGTCTCCAATTTTGGCTAAAGGAACATCAAGAATTTTATCCCCTTTTGTACTTATCGGAATAATCGTAAAAGAAAGCTCAGGATGAGCTTTCTTTAATTCCGCAATCACGTGTTCTGTCTGCCACATGGCCAGAGCACTTTTTCTTGATCCTACATTAATTTGCAACTTTTTCTTCATTCTCAAATATACTCCTGTCCAGGCTGATTTCTAAATTATCAAGTTCGAATAGCTTCTTTAACACATAAGCAGACAGCATACCATCTTTTACATCAATATCTTTTATATTCTCACTGGCAGAATGTAAGAAGGTATTAACAATATTACTGGCCATCGTTTCTATAATATGTCTTTCCCGGTCTGAGATGTCTCCCATTCTTCGGAACGCTTTATCCAGTTCTTTCGCTTTTATGTGATCCGCCTTTTCGCGCAGATCAACAATAACCGGAACCACAACCAGGCTGTCTTTCCATTTCATAAATTTACGGGATTCACTGTGAAGAATAACTCTTGCTTTTTCAGCTTCTATAATTCTTTTTTTAATGTTTCCTTCCACTTCCTGGTTAATGACATCAAGATCGATCACAGATACATTTTCCAAAAAAGCAAGATCCGGATCAATATCCCTTGGAACGGCCAAATCAATAAAAGTAACCTGCCCTGTATTTTTAGACAAGCCATTTTTTGCTGTTTCTTTTTTTACCACAAGACCCGGCGCCGATGTTGACGATACAACGATCTGCACGGAATTCAGGTATGCTTCGTAGTCTGAAAAAGAAACCGTTTTGCACCCATGTTTTCGAGCCAGATTTTCGGCTTTTTCATGGGTTCTGTTGGTAATCGTAATATCGGTAATGCCATTATTTATCAAGTATTTCAGTGCAAGTTCACTATTTTTACCTGCTCCGATCACTAACGCTTTTGATTCTGCAAAATTTTTGATATTCTTCTTCGCCAGATCAATCGCTGTTGTACTGACAGAGACCGGTCTGCGGTCGATATAGGTATTGTTTCTGATCAACTTGCTAGTCATAATGGCATGCTGAAAGAGCTTATTTAGTAAATTATTCGTTGATTTCAGCTCAATAGCTTCTCGATAGGCTTCCTGAACTTGACCAAGAATTTGTGTTTCCCCAAGAACCATCGAATCAAGACCGGATGTGACAGAAAAAAGATGTCTTACCAAATCACCATCTTTTTTAAAATATAAATGTTGGTTGATTTGCTCATAAGAATAACCGGAATACTCCGTTATCATCTTTTTAATCTGGTCTTTAGCAGCATGATAATTATTGGCTGAAAAATAAAACTCAGTACGGTTACAGGTTGACAACACAACGGCTCCGTCAATTTCTGTAATTTTTGAGGCATCATCGTAAAAAAGCTCTTTGTCTTTTTCAGACATACTCATACATTCGCGAATAGATACTGTAGCCGTTTTGTGATTTACTCCGTATAAGATAAGGCGCATTGTTTCATCCTTTCCCTTACTTTTTCGATATCACCATGATTAAGATCGCTGACCACATCGAGATTTGCAATTTCTCTTAAAAATTCAGACCTTTTCTCCTGATCGGCAATTTGTTCTTTAGCCATTTCTCTGAACTCATAAAGCAGTTCGATAAAAATAGCATATTCCACCGGATATGTTTCATCAAGTTCTTTGATAAAACGTTTTGCAAGTGCCGGTGCTTTCCCGTTTGTTGACACCGAGATCGAAAGATCCCCTCTTCGCAAGACCGTATTGACTAAAAAATTACAGTCATCTCTTTCATCAACCACGTTAACTAATATCCCTTTTTCATTACAAAAGACTGAAATGGCATGGTTGATTTCCCGGTTATTCGTTGCGGCAATCACTAAAAAGGCATCGGTGATCTTTTCTTCATTATAGGACTGTTCCTGATATTTGATTTTTCGTTCTTCTAAATAACGATGGAAGTTAGGATCTATCTCCTCTGCATATACTTCCAACACACATTTAGTTTTTAACAGATCTTTAACTTTTCTCTGAGCAATATTGCCACCGCCTATGACAACAACTTTTTTACCGCTCAGATTCAGACTCACAGGATAATTAAAATCCATTATTAAAAATTCCTCTCAATTAAAGAATCACTGACTTTAAGTAATTCTTTTTTTATAGATTGATTGTTGAGTTTTTCAAGAGATAATTTTGCTTTTTCAGAATAAGAGCTTGCTACTTGTTTTGCCTTAGCCACCGCTCCGGACTCTTTTATAATAGAAACCGCTTCTTGCAGGTCGTTTTCGTTTTCAAATCGCCGATCTATAATGGCTTGCAATTGTCTTTGTTCACTGCTTTCTTTCTGCAAAGCAAAAATAGCCGGAAGATTGATATGTCCATATAACAGATCCTGTCCTTTTGTCTTATTTAGGTCCAAACCATCTTCCATGTCAAGTATATCATCTATGATTTGAAAAGCCATCCCCAGATTATAGCCGTACTGGTACATAAGGCGGATATTATCTCTGTTTTGTGTCGTGGCCAGTGCACCAATCTGGCAACTTAGAGCCAGAAGCAACGCTGTTTTTCCTTTAATTCTTTTTAAATATGAGCGAACCGTCTGAGATGTGTCAAACAGAGCCAGTTGTTGTAATAATTCACCCTCGACAATTTTTACCGCTGCCTCGGCCATTACGCCAGCAATTTCCGGATTCTTCCTGGAATCAATCATTTCAAGTGCTTCTGCAAACAGGTAGTTGCCGGCATACAATGCCCAGGGATCTCCATGTTTTGCATTTAATGTTTCTTCACCTCTTCTTTTTGTGGCATGATCAATAATATCATCATGAATCAGCGTTGACATATGAACCAGCTCAACAGCCGAGGCCATTTGTAATAAGGTATCGGTCTGTCCTCCGAATGCCTGTCCACTGTAAAAGACAAAGGCCGGGCGAATTCTCTTTCCGCCCGAAAAAAGAAGTCTTAAATAATTATCTTTAAGTTTATAATTAGACAACTCAAGTCTTTGGGCTATAAAATTTTCTACATTTTTAATGTCATTATTAATTTTTTCCGGAAACAGTATATCATTCATAATCAGGATCACCTATTGCTGCTGCGATTTTTTCGACCATCTTATATAGTTGCGGAGACAGCATTTCTTTCTTCTTATCTAAGAATTCCTTTTTTTCCTTATCAAAATACTCTTCTCTGTTGATATAAATAGTATAAAGCCGGCTTAGCTCTCCTGCGATAGCCGTCGTTTCCTGGTTTTTTCCGGAAATAATGGATGCTACTATTAATGAAAGTTGTTTGTATTTATAGGCGATAACATCTTCTTCGCTAACTTCATTCTCTAAAAAAAAGATTCTTCTTTCACTAAAGTCTTTTATAAAATCAGTGAAAATCGTAACGTCATTAAGAAATGAACTTTTTGTAATCTTTTTAAAAGCTTGCGAATAAAGATAATCTCCACAAAGCACTGATAATGTTTTCTGAGATTCTTTTTGCAATAATGTTTCATGAATTTCTAAGCTGTAAAATAACAGTTGAGCAATCTCAGCCAGTTCTTTGGTTTTTTCTGCATCATAACGATGATAGGCTGCCATTTCAAGGATCAGAACAGGATAAAACACAGAGTGCTTCTCCTTTTCATTTAGCAGAGTCAGCATATCAATATGCTTAAAAGACATTATTTTTTGTGTAGTATTTTTTATTTGCTGAAGCTCTCTCACTTTTTTCTCTTCCTCTTAAAATAATTTAGTATATCTATATATTATAGTATACCTGCTATAAAAATTACAGTAAAAAAGAATAAAGCCCAACATGTCCGCAAACCGCTGGGTTTTATTCTTGAAATTTGTTTTTATTATATGTTTCTTGATCCGGGTTTTTCTGCTTGTGATCCCTGTAAACAAAGCGGACAGTCGCTTTCAGCAAACACCGGGATATCAAGCTTTAGCACACTAACAAAAGGCACTTTTATTTTTAAATTATCCTTGTTAGAACGGTCTATAATTGAAGCAGCCCCTATCACATCGGCTCCCTGTTCTGTAAGTAAATCCACTACTTCCTGCGTTGATCCACCGGTCGTTATCACATCTTCTACCACTAGAACTTTTTGTCCGTGCTTCACCGAAAAACCTCTGCACAACACCATCTGTCCGTTCTCTCTTTCGGCAAAAATATTCGGCACACCTAATGCTCTGGCTACTTCATAGGCAATAATAATACCGCCAATCGCTGGTCCGGCAACCAAATCAATGGGCTGATTTTTAAATTTTTCTGCAATGGCCTTGGCAATGATCTCAGCTTTATCAGGAAATCTTAATAGTTGTGCACATTGGACATATTGTTCACTGTGCATTCCTGAGGTCAAAAGAAAATGTCCCTTTTTTAAAGCATTCGTTTCTTCTAGTATAGAAATTACTTCTTTTTCAGATATCATCAATCGCGCTCTCCCTTTATTGTAATTCATCTTTAATCGCTATGGCTGCCTGATACGGATCTTGATTCGCCGTGATCGGACGCCCCACAACAATATAATCAGCAAGATTTTCTTTAGCCTGTGCCGGTGTAACAATTCTTTTTTGATCCTGACTGGCCGCCCACAAAGGTCTGACTCCCGGACAAACTGTTACAAAATCATCGCCAAAGCTCTGTTTAATGCTTTTTGCCTCTAATGCCGAACAAACCACTCCGTCCATTCCGGTCTCATAAGAAATCTTTGCAAGCTGTAAAGCAGACTCATTGATTGGCTTTTTAAAACCCACTTCGGCAAAGGCCTCTTCATCAAAACTTGTTAAGACCGTAACGGCAATCAACAGTGGTGGCTTAACGCCATTGCGAATCGCCTCAAAATTTACGGCATCAACGGTCATTTTCTGCATATCTCTTCCACCAGAGGCATGAACATTAAACATCTCAACGCCTAAATCAGCGGCCCATTTTGCAGCCTGAGCCACAGTATTAGGAATATCGTGAAACTTTAAATCCAGAAATATTTTTTTGTTTTCCTTTTTTAGAAAATCAAGCATATTCCCTCTTGAGTTTAAGAATAACTCCAGCCCAACTTTATAAAAATCAACAGCGTCCCCAAGAGTCTGTACCATTTCTTTTGCTTTTTCTTCTTCTGTAAAATCAAGTGCAACGATTAGTTTTGACATGTTTTTCCTCCTTCCAGGCTAAACCGACTAAATCCTGAACAGAATTAAAGCCGTTATCCAAACAATACTTCTCTATGCCTTCAATAATATCCAAAGGCATTTGCGGTTCTCTGAAATTTATCGTTCCAAGCATAATGGCATTAGCTCCAGCAAGCAAAAACTCTATGGCATCTCTTGGGTTGGAAATTCCACCCATACCAATTACCGGAATCTTGGCTTTCTGTGATACCTGATACACCATTCGCAAAGCCACCGGCTTAACAGCTGGTCCTGATAAGCCTCCCATTACATTTCCCAATACAGGTTTCCTTTTATTAATATCTATTGCCATTCCCATTAGCGTATTAATCAGGGACACAGCATCCGCTCCAGAATATTGAGCCGCTTGCGCAAAATCAACAATATTGGTTACATTAGGACTTAATTTAATAATCACCGGTTTTGTTGTGTTTTTTTTAACGATCTCCGTCACTTTTTCGACCATTTTAAGATCTGTTCCAAAAGCCATCCCACCAGCTTTAACATTTGGACAGGAGATGTTAACCTCCAGGGCTGCCACATCTTTTTCAGATTCAAGACTTTCTGCCATCAGGCCATATTCTTCAAGACTACTACCCGATATATTAGCAATGATCTTGGTGCCTAATTTTGCCGCTTCAGGCAGATAGTCCTTTTTAAAGCTATCAACTCCAGGATTTTCAAGTCCAATGGAATTAAGCATCCCGGCCGGAGTTTCGTAAATTCGCTCTCCGGGATTCCCTTTTTTGGGTTCCAGGCTTAAACCTTTTGTGGCTATTCCACCAAGACGGCTAACATCGATAATCTTTGCAAATTCAAGTCCGAAACCATACGTTCCGGAAGCTGTTAATACCGTATTGTTAAATTTAACATTACCTATCGTAAAGCTATGATCAACCTTATTCATCTAAAAGCACCTCCTCTGCCCAAAATACCGGGCCATCTACACAGGCTTTTAAATAAGGTTTCGACTGATCAGAAGGTTTGACCGTGCATCCAAGACATACTCCGATTCCGCAGGCCATTCTTGTTTCTAAAGACAACTGACAGGGAATCTGGTAGGTCTTAGCTATTTCTTTAATTTTTTTCATCATCGGACTTGGCCCGCAGGCATAAATCCTTTCCGGTTTAAATGTCTCAATTATTTCAGGCAGATTGTCAGTAATGTATCCTTTAAAACCAACGCTGCCATCTTCTGTGGCCAAGGATACTTCCTGACAGACATCATCAAAACAGACCACATTCCTAAGACTAACCTCATCCCTGGTCCCTAGTGCCAAAAATACTGTGTTCTTTTTTCTTTCCAGTTCCTCTGCCAAATACAAAAGCGGAGCCTGACCAAGACCGCCCCCAATCAAAAGAGCTTTTGAATTTTCAAGAGCTGTATCAAAACCAGTTCCAAGAGGTCCTAATAGATTGATTATTTCTTCTTCCCGAACTTTACTAAGAATTTCTGTCCCTTTGCCTAAAATCTGATAGTACAGCTTTATTTCTTTTTTCTCACGATCTACCGTGTGGATGCTCAGAGGTCTTCTAAGAATCGGTTCAAAACCTTCTGTGACTTTTACCTGAACAAACTGACCGGCCTCTGAGACCCTTGCAATCTGATCGGTTTGTAATGTGATAATATAGTCTGTTTCATTTACTTGCTGATGAGCCGTTACCTTACAATTTTCAAGATACAGGATGATCACCCTCTCTTATTTTAATTATAATCCTGAAGTGCCTTTACCTGCGACATAGATTCGAGTACATTTAACACGGCTTTTGCCAGATCAAGAGAGGTCAGACAAGGCGTATTAAATTCCACAGCAGCTCTTCTGATTCTAAAACCATCTCTTTCAGGAAGTTTACCCTTCGTCAGCGTATTTATAACAAAGGCTATCTCTCCGTTTTTTATCACATCTTCGACATTTGGTGATCCTTCTTTGATCTTTTTAACGCTCTCTGTTTTTACACCGTTATCATTTAAGTACTTCGCTGTACCGGCAGTGGCTTTAATACTAAAACCGATATTATAAAAGCTGCGCAAAAGCGGAAGCGCTTCTTCTTTATCTTTATCCGATACGGTTGCAAGTATCGCTCCGTTTCTGCTAAATACATATCCCGCTGCAATCAATGCTTTGTAAAGAGCCTTGTTCGGATCAATATCAACCCCGAGTACTTCCCCTGTCGATTTCATTTCAGGACCGAGTGATGTTTCCACATCAATTAGTTTACTAAAGGAAAAGACAGGCATTTTAACAGCCGTTAGTTTTTTCTTTGGCTGCAGCCCATATTGATAACCCATGTCTGGTAACGTTTCTCCAAAAATTGCTCTAGTAGCTAATGTTACCATCGGAATCTCTGTTACTTTGCTTAAATAGGGTACCGTTCTGCTTGATCTCGGATTTACTTCAATCACATAAATTTCATCTTTATGAATTAAGTACTGCACATTAATTAAACCAATGGAATTCATTCGTAAGGCCATTTTTTTCGTATATTCATAAAGTTTTGCTTCAATTTCATCATTTAGCGAAAATGGCGGATACATCGCAGTACTGTCACCGGAGTGAACCCCGGCACGTTCGACATGTTCCATAATTCCCGGAATAACAATGCCTTTCCCGTCACAAATTGCATCGACTTCGATTTCTTTTCCTATTAGGTACTGATCAACCAGCACAGGATGCTCTTTTGATACTTTAACCGCTGTCTTCATATATGATTCAAGCTCATCTTTATTATACACAATCTCCATTGCCCGGCCACCAAGAACATAGGAAGGACGAACTAAAAGAGGAAAGCCAAGATGATCAGCGATTAAGAGCGCCTCTTCAATCGATTTAGCAGTCTTACCTTTAGGTCTTGGAATCTTTAGCTCTTCAAGAATCTGATCAAACTTTTCCCGGTCTTCTGCTACATCAATATCGGCTACCGATGTGCCAAGAATTTTTACACCCCGGTCGTGCAAAGGTTTTGCCAGATTAATGGCCGTCTGTCCACCGAATTGCACAATGACACCCTCTGGTTTTTCTGCTTCTATCACATTCATAACATCTTCTGTGGTTAGTGGTTCAAAATACAGGCGGTCTGAGGTATCAAAATCAGTGCTGACCGTTTCCGGATTATTGTTAATGACAATCGATTCATACCCGACTTCATTTAGTGCCCAGGCAGAATGAACTGAACAATAGTCAAATTCAATACCCTGCCCGATACGTATCGGTCCGGATCCAAGAACAAGGACTTTTTTCCGGTCTGTTGGCACCAGCTCATCGACCTCATTCCAACCTGAGTAGTAATAAGGAGTCACTGCTTCAAATTCTCCGGCGCAGGTATCAACCATCTTAAAACAAGGAGTAATATGAAGTTGTTTTCTAAGATCATAGATGTCAGCCTCGCTCACATTCCAGTAATCCGCTATTTGTTCATCTGTATAACCAAGCTCTTTGGCCTTTAAAAGTATCGAGGGATCATGTAACTTTTTAGCTAATATCTCTTTTTCAAAGTAGATCAGATCCTGGAATTTATCAAGGAAAAAGTAATCAATCTTTGTAATATCATGAATTCTTTGGCTGCTAAAGCCACGATAAATGGCTTCACCAAGAGCATAGAGTCTTTGATCATCAACCAAAAATAGTTTTTGTTCAAGTGCCTGGTCGTCGAGGTCTCTGAATAAATCAGAAATAAAATATCGTTCATCAAGTTCCAGACTTCGAATGCCCTTTTGCCAGGCTATTTCAAAGGTACGACCAATCGACATGATTTCACCGGTCGCTTTCATCTGTGATCCTAGTCTCCTGTTACCATCTTTAAATTTATCAAATGGCCAACGCGGAATCTTAACCACAATATAATCGATAGCTGGCTCAAAAGCACATTTTGTTTTGCCTGTAACATTATTCTCAATTTCTTCGAGATGGTAGCCGAGAGCAATTTTAGAGGCAATTTTAGCAATCGGGTATCCCGTGGCTTTCGACGCTAAGGCTGACGAACGTGACACCCTGGGATTGACTTCAATCACAATGTATTCAAGCCTGTCCGGATTAAGGGCTAATTGCACATTACAGCCACCCTCAATTTTAAGAGCCTTTATGATATTAATCGAAGCCGTACGAAGCATCTGGTTTTCAAGATCCGTTAACGTCTGAACCGGAGCCACTACAATACTATCTCCGGTATGAACGCCAACCGGATCTATGTTTTCCATATTACACACTATGATGCAGGTATCATTACTGTCTCTCATTACTTCATATTCAATTTCTTTCCAGCCAGCCACACTTTTTTCCACTAATACTTGATTAATGGCACTGTAGCGAAGCCCTCGCTTGGTAATGGCGATCAGCTGTTCTTCATCTTCCGCCACACCTCCACCGGCTCCTCCTAAAGTATAAGCGGGCCTGATGATAACAGGATATCCAATTCTGACTGCCGAAGCCATCGCGCTTTCCAGAGAATCACAAATATCACTATCAGGAATCGGCTCGTCAATTTCAATCATCAGCTTTTTAAATAAATCCCGATCCTCGGCTTTTTGAATCGCCTCTAAACTTGTCCCTAATAATCTGACACCGGCACGTTCAAGAATTCCGGCTTCAGCCAGTTCTTTTGCCAGGTTGAGTCCGACCTGACCACCCAGTGTAGGCAAAAGGCCATCTGGTTTTTCTTTATAAATAATTTCTTCCAAAAAAGAAATGGTTAACGGTTCAATATAGACCCTGTCAGCCATATTTTCATCGGTCATGATCGTTGCAGGATTACTGTTTACCAAAACGACTTCAATTCCTTCTTCGCGAAGGGCACGGCAGGCCTGCGTCCCCGCATAGTCAAACTCAGCAGCCTGGCCTATGACAATCGGTCCGGAACCAATTACCATTACTTTTTTTATCTGTCTGTCTAAAGGCAAATCAATCACACTCCTTAATAAATTAGCTGTTCTAAAAATCTGTCAAACAGGTATCTTGATTCTTTAGGTCCGGGCGAGGCCTCAGGATGATACTGCACACTTGAGCAGTTATATTCTTTATGAGAAATTCCTTCAATGGTCTGATCGTGTAAGTTAGTATGAGTCACATCAAAATTGTCCGGAAGGCCTTTGTAGTCTACGGCATACCCATGGTTTTGTGAGGTGATAAATACTTTTCCGCTCCGGATATCTTTAACCGGATGGTTCCCGCCCCGATGACCAAAGGGAAGTTTATAGGTATTAGCTCCGGCAGCCATCGCCATTAATTGATGACCCATACAGATACCAAACATCGGAATTCTCTTTTCCATAATTTTTCTAATAGGTTCCAGAGCGTAGCTAACAGCCTTTGGATCTCCCGGTCCATTAGACAGTAAAACACCATCCGGCTTGTATCCTATAATTTCATCAATAGATGAATTAGCCGGCAGAACAATAACGGTACAGCCACTTTCCTGCAAAATTCGCAAGGTATTGTTTTTCACCCCATAATCCATAACCACAATTCTTTTTTCTCCGCCAGGTAGAATATATGGATTTTGCGTACTTACATTCTTCACCTGATCCTGATCACTTAACGGCGGCACCGTTTTCACCTGTTCCTGTAAGACTTCAAGATCTGTCCCGTCATTGGAGATCATCGCTCTTAACGTACCCTTATCTCTTAAGTGCAGGGTAATTCCGCGCGTATCGACTTCTGTCAGTCCTACCACGCCATTTTCAAGTAAAAATTCCTCAAGTGAATATTTCATCCGATGATTACATGGGTTAAATGCTGCATCTTTAACTATAATCCCCTGAGTAAACACTTTTTTGCTTTCCCAGTCGACATTATTAGTCCCGTAATTACCGATTAAGGGATAAGTAAAGGTCACTAATTCTCCGGCGTAGGAAGGATCGGTTAGAATCTCCTGATAGCCGGTCATACTTGTGTTAAATACAATTTCTCCTGATACGGTTCCGCTTGTTCCAAGTCTTATTCCGCTAAATACCGTACCGTCTTCAAGAACAACAAATCCTTTATTTCTATTCAAGAATGACACCCTCTTTCATTACAATCTTTCCGTCTTTGACTGTCATATATGGCCAACCCTTAAGGCTCATCCCGTGAAAAGGTGAATTTTTGCCTTTCGAGTAAAACCTGTTTTTATCAACTACTTTTATAAGCTCCGGATCAATAATGGTAAAGTCTGCTTTTTGTCCGGGTTCAATTGATTGTGGTGCTAATCCTAAAACACTTCTTGGACCGGAGGAAAGAAGTTCTGCAAAGCGCATCATAGAAATCTTTCCCTGATGGTAAAGTCCATCTAAAGTTAGAGCCACTACCGTTTCCAGACCAGAGATTCCAAAAGCAGCATTGCTAAAATCGGTATCTTTATCTTCTGTATCATGAGGTGCATGATCAGTGGCGATAGCATCAACCGTCCCATCAGCAAGGCCCATAATAAGAGCTTTTACATCTTCCTGTGTTCGCAGTGGCGGATTTACTTTGTAATTAGTATCATAATTTTCAATGCAGCTATCCGTAAGCATAAAGTGATGAGGAGCTACTTCACAACTAACTTTGATTCCGTCTTTTTTTGCCTGACGAATTAACTCCAAACCATTTTTTGTACTCAAGTGAGAGATGTGCATATGTCCGTTAGTAAGACCGGCCAGCATTATGTTTCTTCCGATCATAATGTTTTCTGCTTCTCTTGGAATACCGGAGAGTCCAAGTTTTGAGGAATAGTATCCCTCATTCATTGCTCCGGATCCTGCCAGGTACTTATCTTCGCAATGGGCAAAAATCGGCATATGAAAAGCTTTGGCGTAATCAAGAGCTCTGCGCATAACCAAGGTATTGGTCACATCCTTACCATCATCACTTAAGGCTCTGGCTCCCACTCTTTTCATCATTCCAAATTCTGCGAGTTCTTTTCCTTCCTGATTTTTTGTTATGGCTCCCACAGGATAAATATCAACCAAGCCTACCCGTTGTCCTTTGATAACCAGCATTTCTGCTAATGTGTCGTTATCACAGACCGGTTTAGTGTTTGGCATCGGGCAAAGACCTGTAAATCCTCCGGAAGATGCTGCTTTTGATCCGGATTCCACATCTTCTTTGTATTCTTCACCCGGCTCTCGTAAATGAACGTGCAGATCAATAAAACCGGTTGTTAAAATTTTTCCGGTAAGATCCACAATGGTGTTGCTGTTTTGAGCCTCAAGATCTGTACCGGTTTCTATGATACTATGATTCTCAGTGCGAATATCAAGAATCTGATCTGTCTGTGTTACAGGATCGATCACTCTTGCATTTTTAAACAGTATCACCGCTTCTGCCTCCTCCCATAATGTAAAGTAGCGCCATTCTGATGGCCACACCATTGTTTACTTGTTCATTAATGACAGCATTAGGAAGTTCAGCTGCTTCATAACTGATTTCTATGCCTCTGTTCATTGGCCCTGGATGTAATATCAAACAATCCGGTCTGGCCCATTTTATGTTTTTAGTATTTAATCCGTAAAAATTTGTATATTCTCTAATTGAGGGGAAAAAGCCGGAGTCTTGTCTTTCCAGCTGTAAACGAAGTGTAATTACGATATCGGCATCCTGAAGGGCTTCTTCAAGGCTATAGGTGATGGTGGCTCCGAGCTCAGAAGCTTTGCTTGGCATCAGTGTTGGAGGTGCACAAAACCAAACATCAGCACCTAATTTGTTAAAAATGAGGACATCGGATCTGGCTACCCTTGAATGAAGAATATCGCCGATGATAGCAATTTTTAAGCCTTCCACGGTTTCTTTATGTTCAAGGACCGTAAAAGCATCTAAGAGAGCCTGTGTCGGATGTTCATGTTTTCCGTCTCCGGCATTGATCACCCTGGCATTAACACTCTCTGCAAGAATTTTATGCGCTCCGCTTTCGTGATGACGCATAATGATGACATCAGCCGACATATGATCAATCGTTCGGGCCGTATCTCTCATGCTTTCACCTTTTTTCACACTGCTTGTACCGGCACTAATATTAACAACATCAGCCCCCATATATTTACCAGCTAATTCAAACGAGGTTCTGGTTCTGGTGCTGTTTTCATAAAAAAGATTAATCACTGACTTGCCACGCAAAGTCGGTACTTTTTTTATATCTCTCTGCAGAATCTGTTTCATTGATTTTGCATTTTGCATAATGACTGCAATTTCTTCAGTCGAGATATCATCGATACTTAATAAATCTTTTGCTTTAATGCTCAAAGTTCTTCCCCCTTTATTTTAAAAATAACCCTTCTGATACTTTTCAGACAACAAAAAAAGTCGGGTTAGGAAACCCGACTTGGTGATATAAGGACAGGCAGACACATTCGTCTGCTATGAAACTTTTTACAACAGCCTGAAAAAAAATTATGAAGCGTTACGCATTGTAAAAATCATCATCTTCCTTGTCGGTCTCTCAGTACCAAATTAAAGGATATGCATTTATGCAATTATACGCTTTCTACTTTAATAATTCAAGCGAATTCTCTAAAGCTTTTTTGTATTCTGTCGGAAGATTATCCGTTTTATCGTAGACTTCCTGATACGCTTTTCTGTGAGCCACTATCGCCGAAGAATCTTTTTCAAAGCAGTCATCAACCAGTTCTTCAAGAATTGTCGCCTGCTCTTCATAACTATTAGCCTTAAGATAATCATATAGCGACAGTGAAAACTTATAGACATCATCAAGTGTTTTAATTGTAAAAGACATTCTATTACCTCCTGTTCTTAGTTACCGTAACTTACCTCATCAAGTCAAAAAATAAACTCATGTAATTTATTTTTATATTATTTTAATCTTTTTCTTTTTAGGGTATGCTTTTATAAACTAGAAAAGAAAGCAGGCCTTCTATGAATTATGTTTTTATCTCACCCTACTTTCCTGACAATTTTATGTATTTCTGCCAACGTTTAAAAGCGTCGGGGGTTAATGTCTTAGGGATCGGGGAAGAAGACTTTGAAGCATTACATCCGGAACTTAAAACAGCCTTAACTGAATATTACAAAGTTCACAGCATGGAAGATTATGAAGAAATGCTTAGAGCCTGTGGTTATTTCACGCACAAATATGGAAAAATTTCCAGACTTGAGTCTCATAATGAGCACTGGCTTGAGCAAGACGCCCATTTAAGAACAGATTTCAATATTCCCGGTTACAATATCGATACTGTTAAAACCATTAAGTTTAAGTCAAGAATGAAAGAAACTTTTATTAAAGCTGGTGTCCCAGTAGCAAAAGGCAAACTGTTTGATACATTATCAGATGCAGAATCCTTTATTGAAGAAAATGGCTACCCGGTATGCGTGAAACCGGATAAAGGGGTTGGCGCAACTGACACCTTTAAAATTAACAATCATCAGGAACTTGAGCTGTTCTTTAGGTTTAAAAAACCGATATCCTATATCATCGAGGAGTGGGTCGAAGGTAATATTGTAAGCTTCGACGGAATTACCGATCAAGATGGAAAAATTATTTTTTATGGTTCTTTCATGATGGATACCGGTGTTATGGACATCGTTAATAATGATCTTGATGTTTTCTATTGCGTAACAAGAATACCACCAAAAAATCTGGTGGACATCGGGAAAAAGACAGTAAAAGAATTTAATTTAAAAGAGCGATTTTTTCACATTGAATACTTTCTTCAGGATGATGGAAACATAGTGGCTCTTGAGGTCAATGCCCGTCCGCCAGGCGGTCTGACCGTGGATATGTATAATTATGCTTGCGAGCTTGACCTGTATGACATCTATGCACGAATGATTGCCGGCCTTCCTTGCCAGGCTGAAACCTCACGTCCGTATTTTGCAGCTTATGCCGGGAGAAAAACTCGCAAGGGTTATCTTCATTCTATTGATGAGGTCATCAGGAACTACAGGCATCTAATTGCCTATCATGGTCCGATTTCCTCTATTTTTGCACAGGCCATCGGAGACTACGGATTTGTTCTTAAAGCGACTGAAATGAAAGAAATAAGGGAAGCAACTTCATTTATTTTTGATAAATAACAACACCACTCTATTTTTAGAAAGGAAGAGTCTTGTGATTATTAAACACCGATCGTTTTACAGCCGGCACCTTAACCGCGAAATGTTTTTCCGTGAATATGGTCACGCCGGAAAACCGATGATTGTTTTTCCAAGTTCAGGAGGCAGCTTTTACGAATATGAAGATTTCGGGATGATCAATGCCTGTCGTCCTTTTATCGACGAAGGTTCGTTGCGCATCTTTACACCGGACAGTCTCGATCAGGAATCGTGGATGAATGAATCGCTGCATCCCTTTGAAAAAGCGGCCAAACACAACAAATATGATGCCTATATTACGCAAGAGCTTGTCCCTTTTATCTACCATAATACCGGCTGGAAAGAAAAAATGATTTCCACCGGCTGTAGTTTGGGAGCCTATCATGCTGTGAATTTTCTGTTTCGTCATCCTAATATCTTTGACACAACGATTGCATTAAGCGGAATCTATGACATCCGCTATTTTACAGGCAATGAAATGAACTTTAATATCTACATTAACTCACCAACAGATTACTTGAAAAATATTGAGGATCCCTGGTATCTTGATCAGTATCGGGAGTCATTGATTGTTATTTGCTGTGGTCAGGGTGCCTGGGAAGAAGAAAGCATCAGAGACACCCAACACCTGGCACATGTTTTAAGGAATAAAAACATTCCTGCCTGGGTTGATTTTTGGGGACATGATGTCAATCATGACTGGGACTGGTGGCGAATTCAGATCACTTACTTCTTAAACAGGATTCTTCATAACCGCTAAACAAAAAAGACGCTTAACACCATCTTCTGGTCTTAAGCGTCTTTCTTACTTCTTATAAATACTTAATTGTAAAATATCCCCTTTGATGACTCTTTCGGTTAACTGATTCACTCTGAAATCCCATCCTAGTCCTTCTTCATCGAGCATCTTTATGATTCTTTTAAAAATACGGTCCTCTTTCATAACTTCATGCAATTCATGAATATCAGCAAATAGCAGATTCCTTAATAATGTACCTTCTGTTCCTGATGCATCGGTAAGTATAGTCAGCAAAAAGGAATTGCTGCCGTTAAATAACTCCTCAAGATCTTCGAAAAAATCTCCATCATCCATCTCTTCATAAAGATACTTTATTTCTTTATGAAATTTGACTTGTAAAAGTTGTTGCTCGATTTCCTGGTCTGATAAAAAACTATGATTCATCGTATGGTTAAGACTCCTTTACGTATCTAATATGTTATGCCTACTCATATCCTAACACTTCATTAATAAATATTTCAACTAAAACCGGATCAAATTGCTTTCCAGACCATTTGCGAAGTTCTGCAACAGCTTCCTCAACGGTCAAAGATTCTCTGTAGCTTCGCTCGCTGATCATTGCGTCATAAGCATCGACAATGCCAATAATCCGGGCCTGCAAGGGAATAGCGTCTTCTTTTATGCCTTTAGGATAACCAGTTCCATCCCATTTTTCATGATGATACAATACGTACTCGGCCATTTCAGCCCTATCATTAACTGAACTTAAAATACGATAACCAATTTCCGGATGCAGCTTTATTTCTTCGTACTCTTCCGGAGTCAGTTTTCCTTCCTTATTCAGTATGCTATCATCAATAGCCACTTTACCGATATCATGTAAAAGCCCCATTGTATGAATTTCTTTAACCTCTACATCCGGCATTCCGAGTGCCTCCGCAAGAGCTTGCGCCAGTTCGGAGACTCTTCTTGAATGAGCTTCTTCCCTTTTGTTTTTTTCATGTAACGTATTAATAATCGCATGAATGATCTTACCTCTCATGCTTGGAGCTTCAAATAATTTTTGTTTGTACATATTATTTTCTGCATTTTTAAAGACATCCTGCAAAGATTGATTTGAATCAGTTTTACAATCCCAGCCTGCAGAAATTGATAGTTCAATGTTATTAACTTTCTGAGTTGATGCATAATCGAAAATTTTGCTAATTAACTGCTCCGGATGTGTATTGTCCCTTCTCTTAAATAAAACAGCAAACTCATCTCCACCAATTCGGTAGACTCTTTCTTCACTTTGACAGACCTCTTTAAGAACCTTAGCGACTTTGATTAACAGCTGATCCCCCACATGATGCCCTAAAGAATCATTAACCAGCTTTAACCCATTCACATCAACCATTATCAGACAAACCGGAAGATTTTCTAACTGATCAATCGTTATTAATTCTTCTTCAAAAGAATGCCTGTTATATAATCCTGTCAGGCGATCATGGAAGCTCAGGTATTCGATTCTTTCC
>SKKY01000076.1 GCA_007123515.1 Clostridia bacterium | reverse complement strand
TAGTATTGACAAATAAAAAAAACTATCATACGATTTACTCAAGAAACATACCGACGGTCGGTATTTTAGAGAGGGTGACATTTATGGTTGAAAAAAAAGTAATGGCTGATAAAAAGCAGGAGTTTTTGGCTGCAGCTCTGGATCTCTTTTATGAAAAAGGATACGAAAAAACAACCATAAACGATATTATTAATAAGCTTGGGGTCTCAAAAGGCGCCTTTTATCACTATTTTGAATCGAAAGAGGCAGTTATAGAAGCGCTTGCTACTGATTTTGCTCTTCGGATTGCCAGTGTTGTCAGACCCGTTATCGAAAGAGACGATTTGCCTGCTTTAGAGAAGTTTAATGAAACAATTGATACCATACAACAAATGAAAAAAAGACATCGGGACAATCGAAAAAAAATCAAAAGAGCTCTAATGAATGATGAAAATATTTTGTTACAGAAAAAAATTATTACTAAAATATCAGAATACTTCAAACCTTTTTATGAGAATATAATCAGAGAAGGAGTAGCACAGGGTGTTTTCGGAGACACCGATCCGACTCAGATGGCGGAGTATCTTTTAAGCATGATTCATAATATGAACGCAGATCTTGACCAGGTGCTTTTCCAATACAATGACGGACAGATCGATCGGGAAACCTATGAAAGTATTACCAGAAAGAAGCTAAAATTTTATGAAGAAATTTTTAGCAGAACACTAAACATAAAAAACGGGAGACTAGAATTAACAGAGCCGTTTTTTAAAATAATATAAATTTTTTAGACAAACATACCAACGGTCGGTATGTTTTGAAGGGAGAGAAAATAATGAAATACAAATTCAGCAGAAAATTAAATGAAATCGGAAATAATGATTTTTTACTGGCTGGAGGTAAAGCCACAAATCTTGGAGAGATGATCCAGGCAGGACTTCCGGTACCGGGTGGTTTTGTGGTCATCACCGAAGCGTACCGGAGATTTACTGAAGTCAATCAACTTGATCAGAAAATCAGCAGTTTGCTGGAAAATGTTGGTATGGATGATATTGTTGAACTAGAGAAAGTATCAATTAAGATCAGGGAGCTCTTTACGGAGTCAAGAATCCCGGAGGACATCTTATCAGACCTGGCAGCTTCCTACCGGGAACTTGGCAGTCCTGAAGTGGCGGTTCGTTCTTCCGCTACGGCTGAGGATCTTCCTGGACTTTCTTTTGCCGGACAGTATGATACGTATTTAAATGTTTCAGGCACTGATCAGCTTACGGATAAGGTCAGACAATGCTGGGCATCTTTATGGAATGCCCGGGCGATTTCCTACAGAATCAGACAGAAAATCGATCATAAAGATGTGGCACATGCTGTTGTTGTTCAGGAAATGGTTAACGCAGAGAAATCAGGGATCCTGTTTACGGCTAACCCGGTAAACGGAAGAAGAGACCAGATCCTGTTAAACGCTTCCTGGGGACTTGGAGAAGCCATTGTAGGCGGAGATGTAACTCCGGATCAGTGGGTGGTTAACAAAGAAACAAAAAAGATTGAAGAAGAAACAATTGCCAAAAAAACTGTAATGACAGTCAGAATCAATGGAGGGATTAGGCATACAGAGGTGTCTGCCGAAAAACAGAAAGAAAGCACCATGGATCAAAAAGAAGTAATGGAGATGCTTGATTTTGCTGTCAAAGTGGAAAAGTACTTTGGCTCTCCCCAGGATCTTGAGTGGGCCTGGAAAGAGGGTGTGTTTTATCTGGTTCAGACAAGACCCATCACTTCCTTATATCCTGTTCCAGAATCCTCAGAAGGTCGTGAAGGACTGCGTGTCTATATAAACATGAACCTTTATTCTCAGGCAATGAAAGAGCCATTCACTCCAATGGGAGCCGGTGTCATGCAGACTATGGTAGAAAATCTTGTTAAAAATTACGGAAAAAAGAAGGTAACAGGGGATCGGCTCTGGTATCTGAAAAACATAGACGGAAGAATATATATAGACATGACAGAGATGTTAAACAAAAAGAGATTCTTAAAAAAGCTGGAAAATAATCCGAGTGATAAAGATCCTGTGACAACCAGAGCGCTTCTGCAAACCGCAGAAAGGTACAAAGAGGAAATTGCTTCCAGTACCAGAGGATTCTCTGTATTAAGCAAACTTAATCTCAGGGTGATGCGATTGGCTATTGATAATATTAAAAAGGTGTCTTATGGAAAAAAAGATGCTGAACAGGCCAGAATGATGGCGATCAAAGAGGGACAAAGCATTATTAAAAAAATGGAGTCGGAAAAGAAAAAGTTAAGTACAAGAGAAGAAAAAATCCGCTTTATAGAAAAATATGCCGGAGAGCTCTTTGTATCAGGATTTGGTGTTGTTTTTTACGTGGCGGCTTCTTCAGGCTATATTGAAAAAGTGAAGGCCATGATGGAAAAACATCTCGGAGACAGCGAAAATTTAAATAAAGTTGAAAAATCAGTACCCTATAGTGTGACAACCGAAATGGGAATGGAACTGATGGAAATAGCCAGGGAACTTGACGCTGATGGAAAAAAAGCGACCAAAGATGAGCCAGTCATCAAAGATTTTCTTGAGAAATATGGTCACAGAGCATCAATTGAGTTGGATGTCGGAGATCCGACCTGGAAAGAAAATCCGGAGTATATATTAGATATCATTAATGCATCCATTGATAATAAAACTTATCAGGAAGCCATTGACAGATTTTTCAACGGAAAACAAGAGGCTGAAGAAGCGATCGTTACAATTACGAACAGGTTTATGAAAAAGGGTTTAAAAAAACAAGCTTCTCAGGCAGAAAAAATGCTTAGAGATTTTCGTGAAATGTTTGGGGTCAGAGAGTATCCTAAGTTTTATGTCCGAAAGTTTATCGCAATGTTTAAGGATATCATTCAGGAGATTGGACAAGAACTGGTTGAAGAAGGAAGACTTAAGAATGTGGATGATGTTTTCTTTGTCACGCTGGCACAAATTCAGGATCCAAAGAATGATTTAAAGCAGATGTCAAAGGAAAACCGGGAGATTTATGAAAGAGAATTTAAAAGAAACGCTCCGAGAATAGTACTAAGCTCGGGAGAAAGCATCTATTCACCGACAGAAGAAGGCGGAGACAACATTTTAGGTGGCGTGGCGGTATCACCGGGAGTCTATGAAGGCATCGCAAGAATCCTGCATCATCCTGAAGAAGGCCATCAGCTTCAAAAAGGTGAAATATTAGTAACCACCGGAACAAATCCGTCCTGGACACCATTGTTTTTAAAAATTGGTGCCCTGGTTATGGAAACCGGCGGGCCGATTTCTCATGGTTCAGTGGTGGCCAGAGAATATGGAGTTCCGGCAGTAGCGGGTGTAAATGGTGCCACAGAAAAGATTGAAAACGGACAGAAAATCAGAGTCAATGGAGAAAGCGGGAGAGTGGAATTGTTATGATCGTCAAAAAGAATGTGGCGATACTCTTTGCCTGTATTATTATCGCCATGCTCGGTTACGGAATAGCACTGCCGGTTCTGCCTTTTTATATTGAACAGTTTGGAGGACGAGGGCTGCAGCTTGGATTGCTGGTTGCAGCCTACGGAATCATGCAACTGATTTTCGCTCCGGTATGGGGAAGCCTTTCGGACCGTTATGGGCGAAAACCCATCCTGATGATTGGGATGAGCGGATTAGGTCTAGGGATGTTACTGTTTGGGTTTTCAAGATCTTTACTGATGCTTTACGGAGCTCAGCTTGTCTCGGGGGCTCTGGCCTGCGCTATGTTCCCGGTAGCGATGGCCTATATCAGTGACAGCAGTTCCGATCAGGAACGTGCCGGCCTGATGGGTAAAGTGGGCGCTTCAGCCGGACTCGGTATCGTCTTAGGACCTGGTATCGGAGGGATTTTAGCGGACTATTCACTAGCGTTACCATTTTTTGTTGCTGCTTCTGTCTGTTTTGCCACAGTCCTCATTATCTTTTTTGTTCTTCCGGAGTCACTAGAACCTGAAAAACGATCGGACAAGACAGAAAATATTACGTTTATACAACTAAAAGGACTATGGCAGGCTATATATACTCCTATTGGGTTTGGATTGTTTGCAGCGTTTGCTGTATATTTTGGAAAATCCAATTTTTCCAGCATTTACGGGTTGTATGCTCTGGAAAGATTTGGTTATGGACCTAAAGAAGTGGGAAGTATTCTGATGATCATGAGTTTGGCTTATCTGATCTCACAGGGTTTTTTAGTGGGGCCATTAATAAAAAAAATTGGAGAAGAATCATTGATTCGGCTGGCCTTGATCGGTAATGCTCTGGGTTTTTTACTGCTGATACTTGCATCGCAATATGTGACCATGGTCATTGCTATTGTTTTTTTCATTATACTCAATGCCATGTTAAAGCCCTCAGCACTTTCATTTATCTCTAAAAGAGCTTCGGATCGACAGGGAGCGGCTATGGGAATCGCTGAGTCGTACATGAGTGTTGGCAGAGTGGCAGGACCTATCTGGGCCGGCTCATTATTTGATGTGCATATTTTGTTACCTTTTATCAGTGGTGGGATTTTTTTTCTAATCATGTTCTTTGTCAGCATGAGAAAAAAGGTTTAAAAAAATGGTTATGAGTTTATACATCTGTTAATTCATAAAAAAACGGAGAAATGTATGAACCTATCAAAACAGACAGAGATAATGGGCTATGATTATGATCCGGTGCTCTACTGGCAGAACAGGATATTTAATACTTTTGCGATGGTAATAGCCATCCTGGGTTTTCCTGTCGTTGTGTATGGAGCCTATTTGTTTTATCAGCAAGAGATGTATGTTCAGATGATGATGAATCTGTGCATTTATGCCGGGATTATATTAATTATTGCTGTAAAAGCCATTCGTTTATCGGCTAAAAAAAATATTTTGATCTTTTTGCTTTATATCTTAAGTCTTACCGTCTTTTTTTATACCGGTCCCCATGGTGCCGGTGTGATTTTTTTAGTACTCACATTGGTTCTTTCCTCTTTAATGCTTCCAAGAAATTATGCACTTATGTTTTTTCTTTTTAATTATGTAGTCCTCTTTGGACTGACTTTATTTGTCCTTTCCGGTGACCTGGATCAATACCTGATTAGCGAATACAAAGATTCATGGCTGATGATTTTTATGTCGGTGCAAGTTGCTGCGTTAATCCCCTTTTTTTTGGTTAATGCCATTTATGATGGGATATCAACACAGGCTGAAATAATTAAAGAGAGTGAAAACAAAAAGGAAGAATTAATCAGTAACATTTCTGATGTGATTATGATTCTTGATGCGGACTATATCATTCGTTATATCAGTCCAAATTTCAACAAGATCTGTAACAGCCCGAATGATCGGATAATCAATCAACCCTTTGTTTCTATATTAAATGCAAGCGAGAGACAAGCTATCCGTTTGAAACTTGATACGATAACTTCAGATTTCGGATCTGGCCTGAATTTTGAGACAAAATTAGCATGCTGTGACTGTCCGATAAAACCGATTGAAGTTTTTGTGAAAAACCTTATTAATAATAAGAATATTAACGGACTGCTTCTTAATTTTAAAGACATTAGTGAAAGAAAAGAAAAAGAGCAGGAAGTGTTGCATATGAGTCGTTACGATGTACTGACTGGACTCATTAATCGCTCCTATTTTGAAGTGATAAAAAATAAAGTTGATAAAAGGGAATACCTTCCCTTATCCGTTATCTCTGCTGATATCGATGGTCTTCGAATCATAAATGATCAGGAGGGACAGGATAAAGGAGATCAGATCATAAAAAACATTTCTGCGATCCTAAACCATCATTTATCATATACAGATATCCTTGCCAGAACCGGTGGCGATGAGTTTACAATCTTACTTCCCGGAAAAGACATTGATGAGGCCTATCGGCTTATCGGGGCTGTTCAAAATAGTGTAGAGGAGTATTGCCGGATGCATTATATGGATGCCAGTTATATCAGCGTTTCATTTGGAACATCCGTAAGGCTTTCTATGCAAGAATACCTGGAGGAAGTGATACAAAAAGCAGAGGAAAACATCAGAATCAGTAAATTACTCCAAAGCAAAAGTACATCAAGCTCATTAATTTCCAATATGAAAGCTGTTTTATACGAAAGAAGTGAAGAAACCGAAGAACATGGACAAAGGCTGATTGATCTGTCAATAGAGATTGCAAAAGAATTAGATTTGTCATTTTATGAAATGGACAAGCTGGTTCTCTTAGCTAAGCTTCATGACATTGGTAAAATCAGTATTGATGACCGGATCTTAAAAAAGCCCGGACCTTTAGATGCCCGTGAATGGGAAGAGATGAAAAAGCATCCGGAAATCGGCTATCGAATTGCGATGGCTTCGCCGGAGCTCTCGATGATCGCTGAATTAATTTATTCTCATCATGAACGATATGACGGAAAAGGATATCCAAGAGGATTAAAAGGAGAGGAGATTCCGCTGATCGCCAGAATTCTCGCTGTGGTTGATTCGTTTGATGCGATGACCGAAGATCGTATCTACAGAAAAGGGATGAGTCATCAGCAGGCAGTTATAGAAATTTCCAAATGTTCCGGGACGCAATTTGATCCGAAAATCGTCGATATTTTTTTAAACGTGCTTAGAAAGAAAAACAGAATAATCTTCCATAAATTCTAGGGATTTCAGAAAGGATTATTTCGTGTATAATATTTAAAAACGTTGTAGGAGATTTTTTGTGAAACTATCAAACCAGATGATTAAAAAAATAACTGGATAACGGTTTTTATTTTTTTCTTTATTTTACTGCTTTTTACATTTGCAGCGGTTACAGAATACAACCGGGCTGTAGACAATGAAAAACAACAGATCAAAAACGACTTATTTACAATTAAATCGAACTTTGAAAATACGATCTCTTCAAATGTGATTGGTGTTAACGGGCTTAGTATCTATATAAAAATGGATAATACTATATCCCAGTCGGATTTTAACAGCTTCGCCCATGAAATCTATCATTCCTCTGGTCAGCTGATCAGAACGATCGCCTACCTGACCGATACCACAATTACCCACACTTTTCCTTATGAAGAAAACCGTGCCACAGTAGGTATAGATTTAGCCGACGTAGAAGGGCAG
>SKKY01000091.1 GCA_007123515.1 Clostridia bacterium | reverse complement strand
AGCTTTTCGCGAATTATTTTTCTGTGTTTTAAGTGCTGCCCTTTGGAAATTTTATCAGCTTTTGTGGCAACAAGCAAAGAAGGAATCTGCAAATGTCTGACCCACTCATACATAATGATATCTTCCTGGCTTGGAGGATGACGAAGATCGACCAGCTGGATAATGCCGGCTAGATTCGGTCTTCCCGTCAGGTAGGCCTCGATAAACTCTGACCATTTTTGTTTCACATCTTTTGATACCTTGGCAAAACCATAGCCCGGCAGATCAACAAGATGAAACTTCTCATTGATCAGATAGAAATTGAGGGTTTGTGTTTTTCCAGGCCTGCCACTTGTTCTGGCCAGATTTTTACGGTTAATTAAGGCATTTATCAATGATGATTTACCTACATTCGATCGTCCGGCAAAGGCAATTTCCGGAAGACCGTCAGCAGGATACTGCTCTTTTCTTACCGCACTAATAATAAATTCTGAACTAACTATTTTCATTGTATCTTAACTCCTATGGTTTCGTTGATAACATCCTTCATTTCTTCAGCATAAATAAAATCAATCTTTTTAAGGATGTTAGACGGAATTTCCTCAAGAAACTTCTTGCTTTCTGTTGGTATAATAACTTTCGTGTAACCGGCTCTGTGTGCTGCAAGAACCTTTTCTTTAATGCCGCCAACGCCTAGCACCCGGCCGCGAAGGGTTAATTCACCGGTCATCGCTATTGCGGCATCGGTTGGTTTTTTGAGTAATGCTGAAATAAGGGCCGTGCATATGGTAATCCCTGCTGATGGACCATCCTTTGGAATGGCTCCTTCAGGAACATGGATATGAATGTCGGTTTTTTCAAAGAGCTCTTTATCAAGTTCGAGCTGCTCAGCAACCGAACGAGCGTAACTCAGTGCAATCTGCGCTGACTCTTTCATCACATCACCGAGTTTACCGGTAAGAACCAGACGTCCTTTTCCTTCAAGAAGTGTCACTTCTATCTGCAAAATATCTCCGCCCATTTCTGTCCAGGCCAGTCCGGTGGATAGCCCAATGACTTTCTCGCCTTCTTTTTTTCCGTAGCGATACTTTTCGATTCCAAGAAACTTACTCACATTCGTTTCAGTGATCGTCACCTTTTGTTTTTTCTTCTCCGCAATCATTTTCGCAGCTTTACGGCAAAGGGAGCCAATCTCCCGCTCCAGATTTCTGACACCGGCTTCTCTTGTGTAATTTCTGATGATTTTCCTAATCGCTTGTTCGGAAAGAGAAAGCTGATTTTCTTTTAACCCGTTACTTTTAATTTGTCTTGGAACCAAGTACCTTTTGGCAATCTGTAGTTTTTCTTCTTCCGTATAGCTAGAGAGCGGAATAATTTCCATCCGGTCCTGCAAAGGCCTTGGAACATTCTGTAGGGTATTAGCCGTTGTCACAAAAAAAGTTTTGGATAAATCAAAGGGGACTTCTATAAAATGATCGCTGAATGTATCATTTTGTTCCGGATCAAGGACTTCTAGTAATGCTGAAGCCGGATCGCCCCGGAAATCCGTTGTCATTTTATCAATTTCATCCATTAAAAACAAAGGATTGTTGGAATCTGCATTTTTATAGCCTTTAATAATTCTCCCGGGCATCGCCCCGACATAAGTTCTGCGATGGCCTCTGATCTCTGCTTCATCACGAACGCCACCAAGTGACATCCGGACAAATTTACGGTTTAGGGCACGGGCTATCGATTTTGCAAGCGAAGTCTTCCCCACGCCCGGCGGACCCACAAAGCATAAGATTGGATTCTTTAATGATTTATTAAGCTTTGCTACCGACAAATATTCCAGAATTCTTTCTTTAACGGTTTCCAGACCATAGTGATCTTCATTTAAAATCTCTTCTGCCTTGTTAATATCAAAACGATCATTTGTTCTTTTGTTCCATGGAAGTTCTATCAGCCACTCGAGGTAGTTTCTGATGTTGGTGGCTTCCGCAAAAGACGGATTCATTTTTTCCAGCTTAGCGATTTCTTTAAGTGCCTTTTCTTCTGCTTCTTTAGGCAACTTATTTTCTTTAATTTTTTTTCTCAGTTCATTAGCTTCACTAATGCTTTCGTTATTTTCACCGAGTTCTTCCTGTATCGCTTTTAATTGCTCACGCAGAAAGTACTCTCTCTGATTTTTATCGATTTGTTTTTTGACCATGTAGTCAATTTTCTTTTCTGTTTTAAGAACTTCTATTTCCTGCACAAGAATGGTCGCTAACAGATTTAATCGTTCCTTGATATCGTGTGCTTCAATTAATTCTTGTTTTTTTGGTATTTTTAGAAGCAGATTAGAGGCAATACCATCTGCCAATCTTTCGGCGTCTTCAATATCAAGCACATGCAAATAGTTTTCTCCACTAATTTTTTTGTTAATCTTTACATACTCTTCGAAATAGTTTGAAACCGATCTGACAAGCGCCTCAATCTCCACTTTTTCATAAGGATACGTATCAAAAAAAGAGATATCTGCCTTTGTAAACTCCGTATCGCCATGATACTTTGCAACCTCGGCTCTTCCAAGACCCTCCACCAGTATACGAAGAGCACCGTTAGGCATTTTCATAACCTGTTTAATCTCCGCATAGGTACCGATTTTGTAGATATCTTTTTCCCTGGGCGAATCGGTGCCGGCATCTTTTTGGGTTGTTAAGAAGATTTTTTTATTCTCAAGCATCGCTCGTTCGATTGCTTTAATCGACTGAGGTCTGCCAACATCTAAGTGGGCAACCATAAAAGGAAAAACAATGATTCCCCTCAAGGGCAGTAACGGAACATCTCTTAATACTCTATCGACTATCATGTTGTCACCTCCGGTTATCTGTTACTCATTCTTACCACTAACCTCATTAATCATAAACAAAGCTGTGATATTTAAAAAAAAACCCGAGCAAAGAGCTCAGGCTATTTTTCGACAATGGACTTTCTGCTGTAAATCATCGTTTATTATTAAGCAGTTTCTGCTTTTTTTCTGTTTTTCTCTTTACGTTCAATTATTGGGTCAGCACCATGTTCGACCACATCTGGAGTAATTGTGACTTTCTTTATGTCTCCCTGGGTAGGAATATCATACATGATATCCATCATAATTTCTTCAATAATCGCGCGCAATCCTCTGGCACCCGTATTTCTGGATAATGTTTTATGGGCAATTTTTTCCAGCGCTTCTTTTTCAAAATCCAATTCCACATCTTCAATGTTAAAGAGTTTCTGATACTGCTTAATCAGAGCGTTTTTTGGCTCTGTCAAAATTTGTATCAGTGCTTCTTCATCAAGTTCAGCCAGAGAAACGGTAACCGGCAGTCTTCCGACGAATTCCGGAATCAAACCATAACGAATCAAATCTTCAGGAAGCACATGTTTAAGCATTTCTGCTGATGCCTCTTTCTTCGATGAAATCTCGGCATTAAAGCCCATGGATTTCTCGCCGATTCTCTTCTGGATAATTTTATCGAGACCATCAAAAGCACCACCACAGATAAAGAGCACATTACTGGTATCAATCTGAATGAATTCCTGATGCGGATGCTTTCTTCCGCCTTGCGGTGGCACACTCGCAACCGTACCCTCAACAATCTTTAAGAGCGCCTGCTGAACACCTTCACCGGAAACATCGCGGGTGATTGAAGGATTCTCTGATTTTCTTGACACTTTATCGATCTCATCAATATAGATGATCCCGCGCTGCGCTTTTTCTACATCATAATCAGCGGCCTGAATCAGCTTCAGAAGAATGTTTTCTACATCCTCACCGACATAACCGGCTTCTGTTAATGATGTGGCATCCGCAATAGCAAATGGGACGTCGATAATCTTAGCCAGCGTCTGAGCCAGTAAAGTCTTACCGCTTCCTGTCGGACCAACCAGACAGATATTACTTTTTGCCAATTCTACATCTGATTTTTCTGAAGGATCAATGTTAATCCTTTTATAGTGATTATATACGGAAACGGCCAATACTTTTTTCGCACGTTCCTGACTGATGACATACTGATTCAATGTCTCATAAATTTCATTTGGCTTGGCCAGTTTTTTGCTTGTTTTTTTCTTTGGAGTAAGCTCACTTAATTCCTCCGCAATGATCTCATTACAAAGCTCGATACATTCATCACAAATGTAGACGCCCGGCCCTGCAACAAGTTTTCTTACCTGTTCCTGTGGTTTACCGCAAAAAGAACATTTTAATTTTGCTTTGTCTTCGTTAAACATCGTAATCACAACCTTTTTTATCGATTCGAGATAACCTCATCGACTAATCCATATTCCTTAGCAGCCTCTGCGCTCATAAAGTAGTCTCTCTCTGTATCATGTGCTACCTTCTCAAGATCCTGACCAGTTTTTTCGGAAAGAATTTGATTTAGCTTTTCTTTCATTTCAATGATTCTTTTAGCATGAATCTGAATATCAGTAGCCTGACCCTGTGTTCCGCCAAGTGGCTGATGAATCATAATTTCACTGTTTGGCAAAGCAAATCTTTTTCCTTTTGTGCCTGCTGCCAGTAAAAAAGCACCCATGCTTGCTGCCATACCAACACAAATCGTAGACACGTCGGGTTTTATATACTGCATTGTATCGTAAATTGCCATTCCGGAAGTAATCGAACCTCCTGGACTGTTAATATAGATATTGATATCTTTATCCGGATCTTCTGCTTCTAAAAACAGTAGCTGTGCAATGATGACATTAGCTACATGATCATCCACCGGACTTCCTAAAAAAATGATACGGTCTTTAAGCAGTCTGGAGTAAATATCATATGATCTTTCACCCCTGCTTGTCTGTTCTACAACGATTGGAATTAATCCACTCATCAGAAGCCCTCCTTTTTATCCTTATTTTTTCTTACTTGCTGTTTTCAATAATAATGTCGACGGCTCTGTCTGATTTAAGGCTTTGAATCATGTTGTCGCGTTCTCCTGCTTTTTCAACTAATTCTTTGATCTCCGTCACATCTTTGTTATAGGCATCAGCAAGTCTTTTGAACTCTGCTTCAACATCTTCATCAGTAATTTCTACATTCTCATTTTTCGCAATGGCTTCAAGAACAAGAGAATTTTTAACCGCTTTTGCTGCGTCATCCTGATATTTGGCTCTTAATGACTCCATCGTATCATCTGTATACTGCAAGTACTGCTGGATGCTTAATCCCTGTCTGGCCATATTCATTTCCATATTCTGAATAAAGGAATCGATTTGTGTTTCAATCATCGTCTGTGGAATTTCAACTTCAAAATTTTCTGAAGCTTTTTCTACAGCTTTTGCTTTAAGTTCAGAATCTGCCTGTTTTTCTTTTTCCAGCTCAATGTTCTTTTTTAAGTCTTCCTTTAGTTCAGCCACTGTAGAAAATTCGGAGAAATTATCGGCAAACTCATCATTGATTTCCGGCATTACAGTTTCTCTGATTTCCTTAATAGTAACTTCAAACTGTGTTTCTTTCCCTGCTAAATCTTCATTTTGGTATTCTTCCGGGAAAGTAACGGTAATGGTTTTTTCTTCACCTTGTTCCATACCGATTAACTGTTCTTCAAAACCTTCGATAAATGCTTTTGAACCAATCTCAAGTTTATAGTCCTGCGCTTCTCCGCCTTCAAAAGGAACACCATCAAGCATGCCTTTAAAATCAATAAGAAGAGTGTCGCCTTCTTTTACTTTGTTGCCTTCGGCAACCAGCTCAAGAGAGGAGTGTTTTTGTTGTAATCGCTTAATTTCTTCTTCTACTTCTTCATCGGTAACTTCGACTTCTTCCTTATCTAACTCTATACCCTTATATTCTCCGATTTCAAACTCAGGTTTGGCATCGGCGATGATTTTAAAGATAAATTCTTTGTCTTCTTCAAGCTGAACCATTTCTATCTGAGGTTTACCCAGTGGTGCATTTTCTTCTTCGACTGTATTTAATACCTCTTCGTATACATCAGGTAATATATGATTCGCCGCTTCTTCCAGAAAATATTCTTTACTAAAGTTATTAATCAGAACCTGCTTAGGCACTTTGCCTTTTCTAAAACCAGGTATGTTTACTTTTTTAGCTACATCTTTATAGGCGACCTCGAGACCTTTTTGTATTTTCTCGTTTGGTACCTCGACCGTAATTTCCACTGTTTTCTTATCCACTCTGTTTGTTGTCAATTTCATTGTTTGAAAGTCCTCCTTAAAAAATCAATAAATAGTAATCGTTCCTTAATTATACACATAAAAGCATGGTGAACACAAGAACACCCCGACATATTGTCGAGGTATACATTTTGGAGCGGAAGACGAGATTCGAACTCGCGACCCTCGCCTTGGCAAGGCGATGCTCTACCACTGAGCCACTTCCGCAAATATGTAGTTAAAATGGTGCGGGAGAAGGGACTTGAACCCCCACGGTATAACCGCCAGATCCTAAGTCTGGTGCGTCTGCCAATTCCGCCACTCCCGCACATGGTGAGCCATCCGCGACTCGAACGCGGGACACCCTGATTAAAAGTCAGGTGCTCTGCCAACTGAGCTAATGGCTCTTGCTAATAATATGAAATTTCAAAAATGGCTGGGGCGGCAGGACTCGAACCTACGAATGCGGGAGTCAAAGTCCCGTGCCTTACCAACTTGGCGACGCCCCATTAAAGCAATATAAATTATATTTATTTCCTCTTAGTCTGTCAAGAACGAAATAAAGTAATTACGATGGGGTGAGTGATGGGACTTGAACCCACGAATGCCGGAGTCACAATCCGGTGCGTTAACCACTTCGCCACACCCACCTTAATGATTAAAATATGGCGTGCCTGAAGGGATTCGAACCCCTGACCCTCGGATTAGAAGTCCGATGCTCTATCCAGCTGAGCTACAGGCACATGAAGTATTAAAAATGGAGCGGGTGAAGGGAATCGAACCCTCGCAACTGGCTTGGAAGGCCAGGGCTCTACCACTGAGCTACACCCGCCCAGAAATACTCTTGCAAATTGTCAATGTCAAATGGTCGGGGCGGAGGGATTCGAACCCCCGACCCCATGGTCCCAAACCATGTGCGCTACCAAACTGCGCTACGCCCCGTTTGCTGACAAAGGATAGTATAATTTATTTTGGAGAACTTGTCAATGGATAGAAGATAAAATCGTTAAAGATTTTT
>SKKY01000163.1 GCA_007123515.1 Clostridia bacterium | reverse complement strand
GAAAAAACAGGAGTTTTATTTCTAAAATATACGATTCCTTCCGTAATGGCTATGATAGTTTCCTCTGTGTATATTATTGTTGATGGTATCTTTATTGGTAATAAAATCGGAGCCGATGGTTTGGCGGCTATTACTCTTTGTCTGCCCTATATCAGCTTAAGTATAGCTTTGAGTGTTCTTTTCACGGTTGGTGGCGGTACGATTACCAACATATATCTGGGGAAAAAGGATTTGCCGGAAGCGTCAAGGATTTTCGGGATGACTCTTAGCGTATTATTATTATTATCTTTGCTATTAACTACGGTCAGTCTTGGTTTTATCGATCAGATTGTAACCTTTTTAGGGGCTACAGAGAATCTATTTGATTATGTTAAAGACTATTTATGGTATTCCATCTTTTTCACCGTTTTTTATATTGTTTTTTATCTGTTGGACATGGGCGTAAGAGGAACTGGTAATCCCAATTACTCCATGAAAATTATTATAGGCATGTCGCTGCTTAACATTATTTTCGATTATTTTTTTATTTTTATTCTGGAGTGGGAAATGATGGGAGCCGCGTTAGCCAGTGGTATCTCACACGCCATTGGAACCGTAGCATTACTTATGTATTTTCTTTTTCTTAACTTTGATCTAAGTGTAAAAATGAGAAAAATTCAGATTTCACTGGTCGCTAGAATGCTACAGAATGGTCTTTCAGAGTTTGTTAATAGTTTTTCATCCGGAATTACTATCTTTCTGTTTAATATTATTTTATTAGCGACGCTTGGTGAAGTCGGTGTTGCAATCTTTTCTATTGTCGGATATGTTATGGCATTTATTATGGCTGTGTTTTTTGGAATTTCTGAAGGGATCCTTCCGGTAATCAGCTATAATTATGGAGCCGGAAAATATGACAGAGCCAAAGAAATTTTAAGCATTTCGATAAAAACGGTTGTACTTTTAGGTATGGCAACCACACTAATTTCCATAATTAATCCCGGATACCTTGTCAAATTCTTTATTAGTGACGACCCTGAATTATTGGCAGCCAGTACAAGTGCTGTCAGACTGTTTTCCGTGGCGTTTCTTTTTAGCGGATCTAATATTGTAATTTCGGCATTTTTTACAGCCATAGAACAGGCGAAAAAATCAGCGATCATATCCGTTTTACGAAGCCTAATATTGGTTATCATCGGCCTGTTAGTCTTACCTGTAATAGCTGGTCCTGCAGGCATATGGCTTGTGATTCCTGCAGCAGAATTTCTGACATTGGGTTTTGCCATAATCATGATAAAAAAACACCCTTCGATTTCAAAGGGTGATAACTCGATCTTAAAAAGATAAGGTGATTCCGCCGCGATTGGTATACGTGCTGCTTAAGCCGCGCATTGGGACAATAAAGACTTCTTTAAAATTGTATCGGGCTTCAATTTCCTTTTTTAAAAGCTCCGCTTTTTCAAGAGCCTCGCAGTGAGAAATACCAAGAATTCTCTCGGAGATATCATCGCACTGATCTTCTATCAAATCAACGAGCATTCGGATTGATTTTTTTTCACTTCTGACATTGGCATATAATTCAACTTCTCCCTGGTCATTAGCATATAAAATGGGTTTAATGTTTAGGGCGTTGGCAATAATTCCTTTAAACTTAGGGATTCGTCCGTTTTTTATCATAGTATCAAGATTTCCGAGCTGAAAGTAGTATTTTTGTTTTTCAATATAGGCATTGATTTTCTCGACGATCTCTGATTCACTGACTTTTTGATCAATTAATTCCTGAATTTTCACGGCAATTAAGGTTTGTTTTACAGAAGATCCTTTGGAATTAAAAACATGAATAAATTTATCAGATTGTTCCTCTATAAATAAATCTTTCGCCAGTATAGCAGAATTATATGTTCCGCTTAATGCTGCTGTAACGGTGACCACAAAAACAGAGCCTTGATCTTTGAATGCTTCAATGAAATCCTGTGGCGAAGGGCAGGCTGATTTAGCTGCATCAGCGTAGGAGGCAATATCATCAAGAAGCTTTGAAACATCAAGGGATTCATCATCCTTGTAATGGGTATCTCCTAGAGAAATAATTAGAGGAACCAGGTTAATGTCTAAACGTTCTTTTAGGTCCTCATTTAGGTCACAACTACTATCTGCTACGATTCTAATGGGAATCACCCTTTCTGTATTTATAAAATTCTGTTACATTTTATCATAATTAGTGTAAGTTAAACAGAGCTCCATACAATTTATTTAAAAAGGATGATTGACTATGTTAAAAATAAAAGATATCTATCAGTTAATCACGAAAAACCCGATTATTGTTAATGAAAATGAATCAATAAAGGATATCATTACTAAGGTCAATAAAGGTAATCCGGCTTTATCATGTGTGTATGTAACCGATCAAGAAAACAAACTTACCGGAACGATATCATTAACAGCTTTATTAAATGTGATTGCAGTAAGAAAAGGTATTCCCAGTCATAGAGACTTATCAGTACCAGAACTTTTCAGGTACACCGGTAAAAATATGGTAGCTAAAGACATTATGGCAAAACCGATGGTAATGAAACTTGACGAAAGATTAGAAGATGCCATCGCTGCCCTGATAAAATCTGATACCGACGGAGTCGCTATTGTAGATGATAATATGGAAATTATTGGAGATTTGAATATTTATGAAGTGCTGTGTAGTATTCCCTACATAGAGTAATAGTTGCTTTTATTTGTATTCAAAATAGATATAATGATCCGAAAATAATAAAGGAGATGAAGGATTATGGCTGAAGCTAAATTTGTTACGGCGCTAAACTGTATGGACGGAAGGGTTCAGGAACCAGTTGTAAAATGGATGAAAGAGTATGGTAATGCTGATTATGTAGATATGATTACCGAGCCGGGACTTGATAAACTATTATGCGAAGGGTCTGAGACTATTAAAAATTTGATAAAAGACAAAATTACGATATCGATTGAAAAACATGATTCTAATTTGGTAGCGATTGCAGGGCACTATGATTGTGCCGGAAATCCATGTGATAAGGATGAACACTTTAGGCATGTTCAAGAATGTGTAAAAGTTGTTAAAGAGTGGTTTCCAATGGTAGAAGTAATAGGGATTTGGGTTAATGAGAATTGGGAAGTGGAGAAGCTTGAATTTTGAAGATTAAAATATTAGCCATTGGAAAACTCAAAGAAAAATATTTACAAGAAGCGTGTAAAGAATATTCTAAAAGACTTTCAGCTTATGCAAAATTAGAAATTGTAGAGATTCCGGATGAAAAAGAGCCAGAAAACTTTAGTCAAAAAGATATAGAGATACTTAAAGCTAAAGAGGGCAAAAAAATTATCGAGAAAATTAAAGATAAGGATTTTGTTATCCTGCTTGATGTCCAAGGAATGTTCCTTTCTTCAGAAGATATGGCTCAAAAAATCGAGAACCTGGCAGTTACCGGAAAAAGCAGCCTGGTATTTATTATCGTAGGTTCTTCAGGAGTATCTGAAGAAGTAAAAAACAAAGCCGATCTATCAATCTCTTTTTTTTTTTTTTTTTTTCCTCATAAGCTTATGAGAGTCATTCTTCTTGAACAAATTTACAGATCTTTTAAAATAATCCGCAAAGAAGCGTATCATAAATGATTCCACCTTAATTTTTAAAACTTCCAAAATGGGTCTTGAGATTGATGGATTTTCTCTAGCTTTATCAGTAGACTTAAAAGGTAAGAATATAACTAAAAATAGCTACTTTTATTGGGGGATACAATTTGAAAAAATTAAAATTGAAAAGAAGTCTTTTTCTTGCTTTGCTGCTTATATTTATTGTAAATTTGGCGGCATACGCAAGTGAAGTCGATGAGAAAAGTTATACAGATCATTTAGTTTTTGTTGTAAACAGCAATGAAAGTTATCATAATGATGAACTTTTTTTGAATGGTAGTCCTACTATTATTCGAGATGGAGTCACTTACATACCAATGAGAGTTTTAGCTGAACGGTTAGGCTTGTCTGTTTACTATGATAATCACACAAAGAAAGCCAGGATAAGTAATGCTTTAACAGAGTTGCAATTTCAGGTTAATCAAGCACAGTACCATGTAAATAATCAGAGTCTGACCTCTACCCATGGAGTTCCATTTGTAGAAAACCAGACGCTGATGGTTCCATTACGAGTATTTGTGAACCATTTTGAAATTAAAGTTGTTCCACAATTAGAACAAAATGCCATTAATTTATATTGGAGTATAAAACCAGTTGCCAAATTTTCTGTTTACCCTGATTTAATTTATGCAGGTGAAACTAAGGTTACTTATTGGGATGAATATGGACATCCTCATGGAAAGGCAATGAAGGATGAGATTTGGGAAGGGAATAAAGAAATATTTTCAGATCCTGGTACCTATATCGTCAAAAGAATTGTTCAGGATGAAAATGGAATTTGGAGTGATCCGTTTGAAGTATCGATAAATGTATTGCGCCCTAATCAACCACCAGTAGCTAAAATTTCTACAAATAAGACTCAATATTCTATCGGGGAACCTATTACTTATATAGACCTGAGTTATTATGATGAAAATGCTATCGTTACAAGGACATGGACAAACAATGAACCAGCTTTTTTTGAAGCAGGTGTGCAGGAGATTAGTTTAGAAGTGACTGATAGACATGGATTAACGGATACCTATACAAAAACAATAACTATTTCAAACAACGTTATGTATACCAGGGAACAATTTAATCTTTTGTTTACGCCCGTTGGAGAAAAATATGGACTTATAGGAAAAGATGTTCTTACCATACCTAAAATAAATTATGATATTAAAAATGAATACCATACACTATATCGATGTAACAGTTCGGAAACGATAAGACAAGAAGGCATCTACTATCGCGATGTTGTCCAGGGAAGCTTACGGTTAATGGTACACAAGCAAAACCAGCGTACTAGCCCGGTGCACATTTATCTGGTGGCTACAAATGTTAACAATCAGCCGATAGTAATGGCTACCCGGAATACAGGTATGGGCGGACCTCATGAATGGGTTACAACCACAGGGAAACAAGCCGTGACTCGTTATTTACAAGACTTGATGAAGACAACTCATACAGAAATCACCCTGCAACCGGGAGAAAGCCGAGTTATTTTTACAGATATAAGTCAAAGAAAAATTTTTGCTAAACAAACATTGTCAGCTTATGCAGACATAAGTTCTTCCTTGCCGGTTCAAATCCAAACAGTCATTTTGGATACGGGTAAAGATATACTTAAAGAGTTACCCTCACTTCCGGATGTCATCAATGATGGTCTTCATCCAAGAGGTACTTTTAATTACGGAAATCGTTCTATTGCCATTAGGGAAGAAGTTGGCCGGGATACAAAAAGAATTGTGTTTGGTGATCCTTTAGAGGATACTTTAGTAACGGGCATTGATAAAATGACTGGAGATGAAGTGATTAATCCCGGAAATTATGGTGTTCTCTACAAACTGAAATTAGAGAAAGTGGCTCCCAACAGCGTACTTACATTAAATGCCCGGGGAGGTCCTTATAGTGGAGCATTTTTAGTCAACAATAAGATTGTCATGGTTACAGAAAAAAGTCATTTATTAAACCCTAATGAAGGTGCGATTCTTTATAAAACCGGAGCACAAAGAGAGACAGTAGATATTGTTTTTATTCCGGCATCAGGCAGTAATCTGCCGATTACCATTCTCATAGAACCTTTGCCGGATAAAAGACACTAGTATCGCAATATTACAGGAAGTATCTTTAGATTATAAAGATACTTCCTTTTTTTACTACTTACAGTTATTTTGATAGTAATTGTTTCTATAAGGCTGAAATAAAATAGAAAGATGATAATGAAAGAGTGGTTTTATCATGGAAGAATTTATAGAAAAAATCATAACAGAACCTTTTCTGGCAAGATTCATTTTTGTAATAGTCGGAGTGATACTACTCATTGCTGTAACAAGTCTCATAAAAAAACAATTGCATAATTTTGTTAAAGATCAAAATAATTGGTATAGAGCAAGGAAGTTAGCCGTGGGATGAATGGTGTTTGCGTGGCAAAATGTGTTGTAGCTTAACTATTGTATTGATACAATATATTTATGAGACAAACATATAAAAGAACCCAAACAACTGTATCCCTAATCAATTATCATATGGAAGAATCATAAGAGTAGCTAATAGCTTTGTATTTAACAATATTTTAGAGAATATAGAGAGCCATGCGGATAAAGTAGAGTTAGCTTCTGCCACTTTCCAAGTGGTTGGACTTCCACCTATTGAGATCAATGAAAAAACACCTCGATTATGATACACTTACTAATGCTGAATTTTAGCCTAAACCGATAACACTGGAGGTGAAACATAATGGATTATCCAAATTGTCCGAAATGCAATTCAGATTATACTTATGAGGATGGCATTCTCTATATTTGTCCGGAGTGTGCTTATGAATGGAGTCAGGATCAATCAAATGAAACAGATTCTGATGAAAAAATTTACAGAGATGCTAATGGCAATGTTCTTCAGAACGGTGATACGATAACCGTCATAAAGGATTTGAAAGTAAAGGGCAGTTCTCTGGTTGTAAAAGTTGGGACAAAGGTTAAAAATATACGATTGGTCGAAGGTGATCATGATATTGATTGCAAGATTGATGGCTTTGGAGAAATGAAATTAAAGACTGAATTTGTAAAAAAGGCATAGAGCTTTAGTCAGGAGAAGTTGAATGAATCATCTATTTTTCAAAATATTTGCAAATTACATAGGGATCTATGTCTGGAATCTTTGGTATTTTCAGGCAGATATTACTAATTTTCATATGGTTGTCTTCGCAATAACTTTATGGGCGATCAATTTGATTATCCGGCCATTATTACTGTTGATTACATTACCGTTTACCGTTGTCACTCTTGGATTATTTATCGTGATCATTAATACCTGGATGGTAATGATTGCCAGCCGAATCCTTTCTGAGATAGCATCTTTACGTTTTTTTGAGGCATTCTTATTGATGATTATTATCTTTGGGATAAATTTAGTGCTAAAAAAGTTATTAGCCTCTGATACACCTTATGATGATCCGGAAGAACCGCGCAGGATGAAACGAATTAATTAGTTTTGAAATAATAAAGATTGACAGCAAGTGTTATGTAGCTATAGAATCAACGCAAGGGGATCCTATCTTTTAGAAGGTAGGGGATGTGTTGCAAACTTTTATAGAAATGATGATTGAATCAGGTAAAACAG
>SKKY01000139.1 GCA_007123515.1 Clostridia bacterium | reverse complement strand
TAATAGAAACGGTTATTGATGGCTGGGATACATGTAATCTTTCTGCAGCCCTTGTTACATTGTTAAGGCGACTGACCATCTGAAAGTATTCTAATTGCCTAAGGTCCATCACTACACCTCCATAGTTTTAAACTATTATAACATAGCGTATTAATATTTAACATTAATACCGAAAAGTATTATACTCTTAATCAGAGAAATAAAAAAACTGGGGGCTATATGATGAACGTATACGAAGAATCTTTACTATTGCATAAAAAAAGCAAAGGAAAAATGGAAATTGTCAGTAAGGTGCCACTTAAAAACCAAAAAGATCTGAGCCTTTTATATACACCTGGGGTTGCAGAACCTTGCAGGGTGATTGCTGATGATGAAGAGGCCGTTTTTGATTATACATCAAAAGGAAACATAATTGCCGTGGTCACTGATGGATCGGCCGTTCTTGGTTTAGGCAATATCGGACCGAAGGCTGCGTTACCTGTGATGGAAGGAAAAGCTATTTTGTTTAAGGAGCTAGGTGGAGTTGATGCCATTCCGGTCTGTCTTGATACCCAGGATACGGAGGAAATTATAAAAACGATTAAATATTTGGCTCCGGCACTGGGAGGAATTAATCTGGAGGACATTTCGGCACCGAGATGTTTTGAGATCGAGGCTCGTTTAAAAAAAGAACTTGATATTCCTGTCTTTCATGATGACCAGCACGGAACGGCGATTACTGTCCTGGCAGGCCTGATTAACGCTCATAAGGTTCTTGAAAAGGATCTTAGTAACAGTAAGGTTATTGTTAATGGCGCTGGTGCTGCCGGTATTGCGATCGGAAAGCTTCTTTTGGCATACGGTGTTAAGAATGTGGTGATGGTGGATCGTGAAGGGATTATTAATAGAAATGAACCGGATACTATGTTAAATGAGGCCCATCAGGCCATTGCAGAAGTGACTAATAAGGGATTAGACAGCGGTAAACTATCTGTGGCCTTAAAGAATGCTGATGCTTTTGTGGGTGTGTCTGCTCCAAATCTTGTTACAGCCGATATGGTTCGCTCCATGAAAAAGGATCCAATTGTCTTTGCTATGGCTAACCCGGATCCGGAGATAATGCCGGACCAGGCTATTGCAGGAGGCGCAGCTATAGTAGGGACTGGAAGACCTGATTTCCCCAATATGGTAAATAACATTTTAATTTTCCCGGGATTGATGAAAGGGGCTTTAGCGGTCAGAGCAACAGAGATAAATGAGGCTATGTATTTAGCTGCTGCGGTGGCATTAGCCAACAGTGTACCCACTAATGAATTGAATGCTGAGAATATATTTCCTGCACCACTAGATAAAAAAGTACCGTGCATTATAGCCCGTGCTGTATCGGAATCAGCTAAAAAATCGGGAGTGACAAGGATCTAAAAAAAGAGGGGTCGGATGATAATGAAAAAAGAATTTTTAGAGATGATGGAAAAAGCAAAAGCAAATGGGAAAAAAATAATGACAGTAGCCTGTCCGCATCAGGATTCAGCTATTATTGCTGCAAAAAGAGCCAGCGATGAAGGCATAGTGGATCCAATTTTAATCGGTGATATTGATAAAATTAATAAGATCGCTGAAGAAAATAATATTACATTAAACGGGATAACGATTATCGATTGTAAAAATGAAGAAGAGGCCTGTGATAAATCGGTAGAGATGGTCGCTAACGGAGAAGCTGATTTTATAATGAAGGGTTTAATTGATACATCAGTTATTTTAAAATCATACCTTAAATCAAAGTATCAGATGAGAACCGAAAAATTAATTAGCCATGTGGCTGTCTTTAACCCTGAAAGCTATGATAAAATGATATTTGTAACAGATGCATCGATGAATATTGCACCGACACTTGATCAAAAAAGGCAAATTGTAGATAATGCCGTTGACGTTGCCAGAAAAATGGGTGTTGAAATGCCTAAGGTTGCTGCGGTCGCGGCGATTGAAAAAGTTAATCCAAAAATGAAAGAGACGGTAGAGGCAAGAGAACTTCAGCTGATGAATGAAAAAGGAATTATTAAAAATGCTGTGGTAGCCGGACCTCTGGCACTTGATAATGCAATGATGGCTAAGGCTGCTAAAATTAAAAGCATTGATCATCCGGTAGCCGGACATGCTGATATCTTAATCCTGCCAAATATAGAAATCGGAAACATCCTCTACAAAACGTTTGCTTTTTGTTCGCATTCCAATCATGCAGGGGTTATTGTTGGAGGCAAAACACCTATTGTTCTGACGAGTCGTTCAGATGGTGAGGATGCTAAATATAATTCGATTGTGCTTGCAAAATTTTTATTAGAAGCGGGTGGTGACCATTAAAAAATTTTTTATTCTGACGATTAATCCAGGCTCAACGTCCACAAAAATTGCCATTTTTAAAGGTGAGGATAAAGTGTTAAGTGAGACATTATCTCATCCTTTGGAAGAATTACTGTCATTTGAGAAAGTGGCTGATCAGTTTGAATACAGAAAAAAAACAATTCTAGAGTACCTGGATCAAGAAAAAATCAGTATGGCGGACTTTGATGCGGTCGTTGGCCGGGGCGGACTGCTAAAACCTGTCAGTGGAGGAACCTATCTTATTAATGAAACGATGCTTAAAGATCTGCAATCCGGTCAATATGGAGAACATGCTTCTGATCTTGGTGCTATGATTGCCTGGCATCTGGCTAAACCACATAGCATTCCTTCATACATTGTTAATCCGATTGTTGTAGATGAACTGGATGATATTGCGAGAATTTCCGGAATGCCGGAAATTCCGAGAAGAAGCATTTTCCATGCTCTTAATCAAAAAGCAGTCGCTATTAATTATGCAGAATCACAAAATAAAGAGTATACACAAGGTCGCTATATTGTTGTGCATCTTGGTGGAGGAATTTCAGTCGGAGCTCATCAAAACGGACGGGTGATTGATGTAAATAATGCTCTTTATGGAGAAGGTCCATTTTCACCGGAAAGATCCGGCGCTGTTCCGATTCATGATGTAATTAATATGGCCTATTCAGGAAAGTATACGCAGGTGGAGATGCATAAAAAAGTAGTAGGTAAAGGCGGATTTATTGCATACCTGGGAACTAATGATGCCAGAAACGTTGTAAAAAGTATTGAAGCCGGTGATAAAGAAAGTGAGCTTATCTATCAGGCACTAGCCTATCAGGTCGCTAAAGAAATCGGATCAGCCGCGACAGTATTAAAGGGGCAGGTAGATGCGATTATCATAACCGGAGGTATGGCCCATGATCAGTCATTAATTTCTCTGATTAAAGAAAGAATTAACTTTATCGGGCAAATAGAAGTAATGCCGGGTGAAAAAGAAATGGAAGCACTGGCAGATGGAGCTCGGAGAGTGTTGCTGGGTAAAGAACAAGGAAAAGAATACAGCTAAGCTTAGTAAAAGGCGCATTGGATCTGTTTTTTGACTTGTCAATAAAATCAGCATAGAATGCGCTTTTTTAGTAGTGTCGAATAGTTATCAACTGTCATTAAAAAAGAAAGAGGTGATATTACCATGGAGCAATGGAAGGGATTTTCTAAAGGTATTTGGACAGAAAAAATTGATGTAAGAGATTTTATTATTAAGAATTACCACCCATATAATAGTGATGAATCGTTTTTATGTGAAGCATCAGCAAAAACAAAGCAATTATGGGAATCATGCGAAAAACTTTTGAGTGAAGAACTTGAAAAAGAAGTACTTGATATTGATCTTGAAAGAGTCTCGGGGATTACCAATTTTAACCCTGGATATATAAATAAAGACCTTGAAGTTATTGTGGGTCTCCAAACGGATAAACCTTTAAAAAGAATGATGAATCCTTATGGTGGCTTGCGTATGGTTCAGGATTCTCTTAGTGCTTATGGCTATGAAGCACAAGCTGGAGTTCTTGATCCGTTTGATTCCATCCGTAAGACTCATAATAAAGGGGTTTTTGATGTTTATACCGATGAGATACGTTCCTTACGGAGAGCCGGTATTTTAACAGGATTACCTGATGCTTACGGCAGAGGAAGAATAATTGGCGATTATCGCAGGATCGCTTTATATGGAATTGATTATTTGATTTTAGTCAAAGAAGAAGATAAACACAAAATTACTGTGATTAATGAAGAAACGATTCGTTTGCGAGAAGAAATTTCTGAACAAATCAGAGCTTTACAGGCGATTAAAGAGATGGCCCTTTCTTATGGGATTGATATCAGTCAACCGTCTGCTAGCGCACAACAAGCTGTCCAGGCCTTGTATTTTGGATACCTTGCAGGTGTTAAGGAAAACAATGGTGCGGCAACGAGTATTGGACGGATTAGTACATTTCTTGATATCTATATGGAAAGGGATCTTGCAGAAGGTATTTTGTCTGAAGAAACTGCCCAGGAATTAATGGACCAGTTAGTCATTAAGCTTCGCCTTATGCGTCATTTGCGGACTCCTGATTACAACGAACTTTTTGCCGGAGATCCTACCTGGATTACCGAGTCAATTGCTGGATTAAGCGTTGAAGGGCAACATATGGTAACAAAAAATTCATACAGAATGCTTCATACATTACAAAATCTTGGATCATCGCCTGAGCCGAATTTAACGGTGTTATGGTCTGAGAAAATGCCGGAGTCCTTTAAAAAGTTTTGTTCGTATATTTCTATTGAAACAGATGCCATACAATATGAAAATGATGATCTGATGCGTCCGATATATGGTGATGATTATGCGATTGCTTGTTGTGTGTCAGCTATGAAACTAGGAAAAGACATGCAGTTTTTTGGAGCTCGATGTAACTTAGGCAAATCACTGCTGTATGCCATAAATGGCGGCGTGGATGAAATTAGTAAAAAACAAGTAATTAAGGGGATTCCTGCCCTGACTGATGAGATTCTTGATTACAAGACAGTAAAAGATAATTATTATAAAGTGTTGTCGTATGTGGCGGAACAATATGTTAATTCTATGAATATGATCCATTATATGCATGACAAGTACGCTTATGAAAGCAGCATGATGGCTCTTCATGATTCTAATGTACATCGTTACATGGCGTTTGGTGTAGCCGGACTTTCTGTGGTGGCTGACTCATTAAGTGCCGTTGCACATGCAAAAATCAAACCAATCAGAAAAGATGGAATTGCTGTTGATTTTGAAATTAGTGGAGAGTTTCCGAAGTACGGCAATGATGATGATCGTGTTGATTTGATCGCTCTTGATGTCGTTACTTTTTTCAGCAATGAGCTAAAGAAACACTCCCTTTATCGCCAGGCTGAACATACCTTATCAGTATTAACCATTACATCAAATGTGGTATATGGTAAAAAGACTGGAGCTACTCCGGATGGGCGGGGTAAAGGAGTTCCTTTTGCACCCGGTGCAAATCCGATGCATGGTCGGGATATGACCGGTGCACTGGCTTCTTTAAATTCTGTGGCAAAAATACCTTATTGTTCTGTGTGCCAGGATGGGATATCCAACACTTTGTCTTTGGTTCCTGGTCTTTTATCAAAAGATGAAAAGAAACGTCCTGAGAACCTTTCTTTCGTTATAGATGGATATTTTGCTCAGGGTGGACATCACTTAAATGTCAATGTATTGCACAGAGAAAAATTAATCGAAGCCATGGAAAATCCGGAAAAATATCCAAATCTGACGATTCGAGTGTCAGGGTATGCCGTTCATTTTAACCGCCTGACAAAAGAACAGAAACAAGAAGTGATTGAAAGAACCTACCACGACCATATGGTATGTTAGGATGCTAAACGCCAGGATTCATTCGATTGAGACTTCAGGCTTTTTTGATGGTCCGGGAATTCGTACAGTCATTTTTTTTCAGGGCTGCTCTTTGCGCTGCATTTATTGTCATAATCCTGATACCTGGACATCAAAAGATGGTGATCTTTATACGGTTACAGAGTTAATTGATAAAGTTCGAAATTATAAAAATTACTACAGGATCTCAAATGGTGGCGTAACAATATCTGGGGGAGAACCTCTGTTACAGGGTGCTTTTGTTCTTTCTTTTATTAGAGCGTGTAAAGAAGAGGGGATTCATGTTGCTTTAGATGTATCCGGAATGATCCCCGAGGGAAGTAAAAACATAACAGAGAGCATTATCAGTGAAACTGATCTTATTATCCTTGACATAAAAGGTGGAACTCAACAAAAATTCATGGAAATAACCAGATGCAATAAGTTTGACCTTCCTGAAATGGTTGAATTATTAAATAAGCACAAAAGAAGTGTATGGGTACGATATGTAGCCATCCCGGGAATTAATGATGCTGAAGATGATATTACAGAAGTTAGAAAATTCATTTCAGGGATTAACGGTCTGGAAAAAATAGAAGTGCTACCTTTTCACCAACTAGGTCAATTTAAATATGAATCGCTCGGAATCCCGTATTCTCTGAAAAACCACCCGGAAATGAGCAAACAATCGGCTAAAGCGATTGAAAAATTATTAATGCAATAATCACTTGTTTTGATTAGAAAGAACAAACGGCAAACCTGTTCAGGTTACTATTTGTTCTTTTTTTATTGCAATACGTTTCAAAATAAAGTATCATAACCATATACCCCTAAGGGGTACGCGGAGGTGTGGGTTTGCAAAAAGAGACATTTATAAAAAAGAACAGAATCTTTTCACCAATTAAAAAATATTCCTGGCTGTTTTTAATTGTTGTAGCTCTAGGAGGACTTTGGTTTCCGATTCTTGGTTTATTATTAATTCCGGTAATGCTTACCTTACCGGTTATGGGATTTCTTAAAGGTAAATATTGGTGTGGAACGATCTGTCCACATGGAAGTTTTTTTGACGGAATTCTTTTGCCAGTGACAAAAAACAAGAAAATTCCTTCTTGGGCGAAATCGCCGGTGACACTTGGTCTTGCCTTTTTCTGGTTTATGTATATTTTTTATACGAGGACGGTGGCAGCTTTTGGTTTTTGGGGTGAGATATCTTTTTATGAAAAACTGGGATTTGTTTTCGTTGCTAATTATCTGGCAGTAACCATTATAGGGAGTTTGCTTTCTGTTACCATTTCTTCTAGAACCTGGTGTAGATTTTGCCCGATGGGAACCTTTCAGTTATTATCCTATAAACTGGGAAAAGCATTGGGTGCAAATAAACATACTGACCTGGCAGTGACCGCTCATGATCTAAGCGCCTGTAAAAGCTGTATGCTATGCGAGAAAGCCTGTCCGGTTCAGCTTAAACCAATCAGTCATATCGAACAAAACCAGTTTGATGATGAACACTGTATTAAATGCAGCACTT
>SKKY01000145.1 GCA_007123515.1 Clostridia bacterium | reverse complement strand
TACCGTGGGGCACACGGGAACTAACGCTTGTGGAGATTGTGTAAGACCTCAGCTAATGAGGCGGTAGTCATTGAAACAAGAAGCCCCCACTTCTATAAGTGGTGGGAGTATGTCACTAATGCAAGTATTTTTACTGCCTCTGACGACTTCAGCTCTTTTTTCCCGGAGCACTGATCCGGTTAAGGATAGCCTTGTAGTCTATCAGCAGGGTGAAGAAGATGAAGGGATTGCCTTTCTCAGGCTGGATGGCATGATCCTTGATATAGGATCCGGACCAATACCCGCTCCAGGATATCAGCATCAGAGGTTTTTAAGAGAACTAGAAATCGCCTTTTCGAATCCTGAATTTCAGGCAGTCGTCTTGTATGTCAATTCTCCGGGTGGTGGAATATATGAAAGTGATGAAATCTACCAGACCATTGAAAGTCTGAAAGCCGAATACAATAAGCCGTTTGTGGTCTATATGGGTCGGCTGGCTGCATCTGGTGGGTATTATGTATCGGCACCGGCTGACTGGATTGTGGCAAACCGCAATACCATCACTGGATCGATTGGTGTGGTAATCAGCAGTTTAAATGTGGCCGAGCTTCTTGAGCGTTATGGTATCAAAGATCAGACCATTGCCAGCGGAGAGAACAAGACGATTCTTTCGCCTTTTCAGGAATTAAAGCCGGAACAGCGCGCTATCATTCAGTCGATCGTTGATGAGAGTTATGGCTATTTTGTGGATGTAGTAGCCGAGGGGCGGAGTATGGATACTGAGCAGGTTTTAGAGGTAGCTGACGGACGGATCTACAGCGGTCGTCAAGCGATGGAAGAAGGTTTAGTGGATGAGATTGGAATGCTGGAAACGGCCTTTTCGGTTGCTGCAGAACGAGCCGGAGTGAATAATCCGACAATTTACGCTTTCAGGCAGCAGCAGTGGACCTTGATTGATCGCCTACTGAGCATGTCGCCTTCATTTGATTTTTCCAGAGATATATTGCGCCATGATGCTGAAGGTCCAAGACCGATGTATCTTTGGGAATGGTAGGAGGTGACAGAATGAATGCAAAGGGAAAAGAATCTTTTCGTATTGCCGGATTTTGGAACCGTTTCTGGGCGTATCTGATCGATATCATTATTGTTTCAAGCCTTTCTTCGTTAGCCATTTTCTTTCTTGCAAGGTTTTTGGCTCCGGGAGAGGGTCTGCCTGCAGCTGGAATGATTGTTTGGCTTGTTGGTGTTGGCATTGGCTTTTTGGGTGTGTTCGGACTGGCTTATTTTTCATTAATGACCTACTTTTTTGGACAAACGCTTGGGAAAATGATTCAAGGAATCCGGGTTATACGGACTGATGGAAAAGATCTCGACGTAAGTACGGTCTTTATACGGGAAATTGCCGGACGGACGATTTCGCAGCTTAATGGTCTGCATCTCGGATATATTTGGGCCCGCTTCCATCCCCAGGGATTTGCCTGGCATGATCTGTTAAGTGATACCTTGGTGGTCTGGGAAGAGGAAATGGATAGAAGACAATGGTACACGGTTAAAAAAACAGAAGAGGACATAGAGGCAGAAAATACTATAGAATAATACAGAAAAACCATGGAGTCTTGGATAAGACTTCATGATTTTTTTGTTTACAAAAAAATTGTGTTACAATATATTTTGAGGTTTGCATTTTAATTATGATTTTTGGAGGAATATTGTGAATATTGGTTTTTTGATAACCCCTAAAAATGATGTGGTTTGGGTTTATAATGACATATCTATGCGTCAGGCGATGGAGAAGATGGAGTATCACAGATATGCAGCGATTCCGATTATTAGTCGCAGTGGAAAATATGTGGGAACGCTAACGGAGGGTGATCTTCTTTGGCAATTAAAGAAGATGATGAAGGGAACGCTTAGAGATACTGGAGCTGTTCGTTTGTCTTCTGTTCAGAGAAATCGGGATAACCTGCCTGTTCCGATTAGTTGTACTATAGAAGAGGCGTCCTATCTTTCGATGAAACAAAGTTTTGTTCCTGTAGTAGATGATGAGGGTGTCTTTATTGGAATGGTTTTAAGAAGTACTTTGATCAAACATTATCTAAAAAAGAAATCGGAAGAGTCTAAATAATAAGAATAAAAAAAGCCAGTGACTAACGTTGATTTACTATACATAAATCAATGAGGTCGCTGGCTTTCTATTTTTCATCTGCATTGATGAATCAGATTGTCCATTGGTTGTGAATGATTCCTACTAACAGCCATTCACCATCGTATTCTTCAAAGACTAGACGAAGGCTTCTCCAGTCCAAACCTTCAAATTCCGGATCGAATCCGGCGAAATAGTATTCGACAATGATCGGCAGATCATAAACACCAAACTGATTTTCTAGCATATTTCCGCTACTCAACACTTCGTTGTAGCCAATTTCAGGCGCTTCGACGAAATCTTCAGAATAAATGAATTCTTCATAATACTGACTGGGTGTCAGAAGGATTTCATTGCCCTTGCCATCATAGTAGCCCCAAAGATATTCGTTTTCATCTTCGAAGAAAATGGCCATGTCTTCTTTAGTTAAGACTATGTCATCTTCTACGGATACATATGTGTAGGGAGTAAATCGTACGCCCTTTTCCGGATGAACGTGCTCAGAGATTGTATCGGCATCCTTATCTCTGATAGCCTCGATTAAAATAGATGCTTTTTCACTAATAATGGTTTCAGCATCTTCAGAAACGATGTTGCCTTCTTCATCTAACTCGTAGCTAATTTCCGGTGGTTCCGCTGAGCCATTAGATTCAGGCGCAGGAGCCGGTGGAGCGGGATCAGCAGGCGTACAGGCTGTTATGCTAAAAATTAGCAAAAATGTTAAAAAGATAAAAAGTATTTTTTTTTGCATATAAACTCCTCCCAAATGTTTTTTTCATAATAATCAATTACCCAAGAGGCACAAATTTAAAAAAAGGTGTTTTATGATCTTATGTTTTATGGTAAGTATCTCGCAAATAAGAAAATAATTTGGACTCTTAAATTTTATTATCATAAGAGGGGGTACCTATGAAAAAAATATATTTGCAGATACTGTTTTTTATTGCTATTGGGATTGTAACAGCCGACTGGTTTATATATCGTGGATTTTCCGGAGATATATTTGAACGGATGAACTCGCTGAATCTTTTAGCTGCTTACTGGGGTTTTATATTTTTTAGTTTTCAATATATCTTAAGCAGCCGAAATCCTTTTATTGAAAAAAAGATAGGACTGGATAAAATGCTTTATTACCATACAAGATTAGGTATAGGAGTGGTATCTTTTATCTTTTTGCACCTCTTGTTTATTATTATTCCGCGACTGGCAGAATCCCGGGGCATTCCGATGTTTACGTCGGCCTATGTTGGTTATGCAGGACTTCTGGTTATTGTTGTTCTGGCTATTACCGCCAAATATTATGAAGAATTAAAAATAAAATTTGAAACCTGGAACAGGCTTCATTTTTTGTTTTATCCGCTATATTTTTTCCTTTTATACCATATTTTTTTCCATGCCGATCAGGGTACGCCATCATACTACCTTTGGATTGTTTTTGTAGCAATTGTTGTATATCTGACAGGCTACCGGATCTACCAGATGATCCAAATCAGAAAAAATCCGCATCATGTGACTGAGGTAATCAGAGAAAATGAAAATGTCACTACATTGGTTATTGATGGTGATCATTTTGACTATCTTCCCGGGCAGTTTTTGTATTTCCAAAAAGAAGGGTTTCATCGATTGCTTGATAAGAACCCTTTCACCATGTCCAGCGCTCCTCATGAGCCCTTTTTAGCCATTACGGCAAAGGCGCTTGGGGATTTATCAGAAGAGTTTAAAAACGTTGAGTTAGGACGTAAGGTTTATTTAGATGGACCATACGGTATCTTTTCGCATTTACTTCATCCTAACCCTAACATAGTCTTTTTAGCTGGTGGAATAGGGATTACGCCTTTCATTAGTATGTTAAAACACATGGACGAGTTTGGGACGGATAGTAAACGAGTAACACTTTTCTGGGGGATTCCTTCAGATAAAGATTTTATTATGAAAGATTTCTTGTACGACCTCGAAGAAAAGCTTGAACATTTTACTTTACTTCCGGTCATGTCTGAACAGCCTGAATGGCCCGGTCATCAGGGTTTTATAGATATTGATCTAATCGCAGAATATGTACCGGATTACACCTCAGCACTTTATATGATCTGTGGACCGGTTCCCATGAAAGAGGCTCTGGAAAAAGCTCTGCTAAAGTCCGGCGTGCCAAAGAAACATATTTTCTATGAGTTTTTTGATTATTAACAAACAGGGGTCAGGCTTTGGAATGTCAGATTCTTAAATGAAGAATCTGACATTTCAAAGCCTGACCCCTGTTTTATTTAAAACTGATCTGGGTATGTGGTACAGAGCAAGATTTAGAAATCTTTTACAATTGAAAGGGGAAACTTTTATGAGTAATGAAGTGCAAAGAGAAGCCTGGGTTTACGTAAATAAGCAACTCGAAGGATCACAAATGTCTGAATGTGGTGATTTTATGGTTTTTGCAGACAACGGGTATAGTATTTTCTTTGAAAGTCTGGAAGATTTTTATAACGAGTGGGCAAAGGAATACGGAGAAGACCCGGAAATCGGTTTTCAGGAATACCTATTAGAGAAAGTAAAAAAAGCTCATAGTCAATATGAATAAAATAAAGTTATAAAAAACGAAGCTGTGTCCGTAATTTTACGGATGCAGCTTTACTATGTTTAAATATATCTTGTTAGTGGAAGCAATAACGTTTATAATGTTCTCTAGATACTATTGTCCGGTGTTTGTAAATCTTAGGGAGGTGCAAGAAATTAATAAAAAAGAAGAAAAATTATCCTTAATTCCTCTGGGCGGTCTGGGGGAAATAGGGAAAAATATGCTGGTTGTACGATATGAAGATGATATTGTTCTAGTAGATGCCGGTCTTATGTTCCCTGAGGATGAATTATTAGGGATAGACGTTGTCATTCCTGATATAACTTATTTACAGGAAAACAAAGATAAATTGAAGGCAATCGTGATTACTCATGGTCATGAGGATCACATTGGAGCCTTACCATATCTGATGAGAGAATTTGATGTGCCGATTTATGCCATGAAACTGGCGATCGCGATTATTAAATCAAAATTTAGTGAGCTTACTAATGTAAAAGAGCCAAATTTTGTGGAAGTAATACCAAAAGATATTTTAAAATTCGGTAAAATGGAATTTGAAATTATTCAAAACACTCATTCCATTCCTGACTCAGTAGCCTTGTTTATTAAAACACCAGTGGGAAATGTTTTCCATACGGGTGATTTTAAACTAGACCAAACGCCTGTTGACGGAAAGCTAATAGACATAAACCGTATTGCACAATTAAAAGAAGAAGGCGTAAAGGTAATGCTTTCTGACAGTACTAACGTTGAAAGATCCGGGTTTACCAGTTCGGAGAAAGTGGTTGGTCTGGCCTTTGATGAATTTTTGAAAAATTCCACTGGCAGAATTCTGATTGCTACATTTGCTTCTAATGTTCACAGAGTTAAACAGGCCATTGATGCTGCTGTAAAATATAATAAAAAAGTGGCAATCGCCGGCAGAAGCATGGAAAACCTGACAAACATATCAAAGGAAATCGGATATCTCGACTTTCCCGAAGGGACACTAGTCGCGCTGAATGATATCAATAAATATCCGAATGAAGATGTCGTGATTGTTATGACAGGTAGCCAGGGAGAACCGATGGCCGCTTTATCAAGAATGGCAAAAGGCGATCACAGGCAGATTAAGCTTGGACCAGGGGATACCGTAATCATATCAGCCACTCCGATTCCCGGTAATGAGAAATCAGTATATAAAACGATTGATATGCTTTTTAAACTGGGAGCCAATGTGGTTTATGAAAAATCAGCAGGTACCCATGTATCAGGTCATGCCAGTCGTGATGAATTAAAATTGATATTAAACCTGGTAAAGCCAGAATATTTCATACCTGTTCACGGTGAGTACCGGATGCTGTTAAAGCATGGAGAGCTCGCTGAAGAGCTGGGTGTCAAAAAAGAAAACGTATTCGTTGCAGAAAACGGGTATGTTATGGAATTTACAAAAGACTCAGGAAAGATCGCCGGAAAAGTGCCTGCTGGCCGTGTGCTAGTAGACGGTTTAGGTGTTGGAGATATAGGAAATATTGTACTAAGAGACCGCAGACAATTATCACAGGATGGTATACTCATCGTTGTTGTAACTCTGAACAAACAAGCCAATAAAATTATGGCCGGACCAGACATTGTATCTAGAGGCTTTGTTTATGTCAGAGAATCAGAAGACCTGATGGGGGAAGCACGAACTTTTGTGGCCAAAAATCTTGAAGATTCTATACAAAAAGGAACAAAAGACTGGTCTTCATTAAAGACCATTGTCAGAGATTCATTAGGCAGATTCTTTTATGAAAAAACAAAAAGAAGACCAATGATTCTTCCGATTATTGTTGAAGTCTGATTGAGTAAGCAAAAGCACAAACTTAGGTTTGTGCTTTACTTTTTTTTTGATAAATTATAACAGTCGGAGAGCGATTACTTCAGTTAAGGATGGTACATATGGCAAGACTATCTAAAAAAGCACAAAATGAAAAAAGAATGAAAGAGCAAAACATCGCCGGTGTAACAGCACTATTATTTTCCATCTACTATTTCTTCATTTCCCTTCGAAGTGCGGATCCTGTAAATAGTACCAATCCTTTAGACAGTTTCGGTATCATCGGTGGTTTTTTCCTGCGCACATTTACTCAGCTTTTTGGTGGTTATGATTTGGTAGTGATAACATTTCTGGCAGCTTTTTCCATTTTTGCTCTACTTAGTAAAGAAGTTCTGGAACCTAAAAAGTCCATACTTTATGTTATACTGATTCCTTTAATTTTGGGGTTGTTGCACTTGCGTTTTTTAGAATCAGGCGACACCTTTAACCAGGGCTTTTCTTTAGCGGTAGCCGGATACGGAGCCGGAATGACCGGTTTTATTGTGGCTTTTGTTTATGTTAAATTATTTGGCACAGTGGCTTCCTACCTGGTATCAGTGATGAGCATAATTCTGATTCTGTTATACCTGACAGATTTTCCGTTTGTCTATATGACCACAAAAGTAAAAGAAATGTTTTCTTTTACTAAAAAAACCGTCCATCAGGTAAACGATTCTGCAGCTAAGGCTACAAAAGCCATAAAAAAACAGGATGAAACTGTTTCGACAACAATGCCGGAAGCAGAACAAAAAGAAAAGGATATTATTCCGAT